>NZ_JACDUS010000003.1:300000-502203 GCF_013761005.1 Desulfosalsimonas propionicica | reverse complement strand
GATCGCCGAAAGCACGCCGCAGACAAACAAACCACACCCGACCCGACACATGCGAAAACCGCCACAAGCTGCCTACCCCTTGGTTACGCCGATGCCCCGATTGTGACTACTTCCGGGTTAAAAATAGTGACGGCTTGGAGGAAGGAAGCCCTGCGCCCAGGGCAATTGAAAAACATCTTGACGCCGCTGCTGTCAGGGCTGTATTGAAGGATTCAAATGAAAGCCGGCACCCAAAAACCCCTGCGCGTCTGCCTGCTGAGCTACCGCAGCAATCCCCACTGCGGCGGCCAGGGCGTATACGTGCGCAATCTCAGCACCGCCCTGGTCCGCCTGGGCCATCACGTGGATGTGGTGTCCGGGCCCGAATACCCGGTGTTAGATGAAGGGGTGGGCCTGATCAAACTGCCGGGTCTGGACTTGTACAATCCGGAAAACCTGTTTCGCATGCCTTCGGTTACAGAACTGGCAGACACGGCCAATTTTCTTGAATGGCTCGGGGTCTCCACCATGGGCTTTCCCGAACCCTTCTGCTTTGGCATGCGGGCGGCCCGGTTTTTCAGAGAAAAAAGCCGGGGCTATGATATCGTGCATGACAACCAGAGCCTTTCCTACGGCATCTGGTCGATCAAACGGAAAATGCCGGTGATTGCCACCATTCATCATCCCATTACCGTGGATCGGGATGTTTCCGTGAAAACCGAGCCCGCGTTCTGGAAAAAACTCCAGCAAATCCGCTGGTATTCCTTTATCGGGATGCAAAAGCAGGTGGCGCGCACCCTGCCGGGTCTGATAACGGTTTCCCGCTTTACCCGCCAGCATATCAGCCGGGAGTTCAAAATACCGGAGAACCGGTTTTCTGTTGTGCCAAACGGCATCAATACCGAACTGTTCTACCCCATTGCCGAAATCGACCGCGAACCCGGCCGGATCATTGTTACCAACAGCGCAGACACCCCCTTAAAGGGCCTGCATCATCTTTTGCCGGCAGTGGCCGCAGTGGCCCAAACCCGGGATGTGCGGCTTATCGTGGTGGGCACGCCCAAAAAAAACGGCATGGTGGAAAAAATGGTCAGACAGCTGGGACTTGGCCGGATTGTCACCTTTACCGGCCGCATATCCTACTGGCAATTCGTTCGCCAGTACGCCCGGGCCGCCATGGCTGTGGTGCCGTCGGTCTACGAGGGCTTCGGCCTGCCCGCGGGCGAGGCCATGGCCTGCGCCGTGCCCGTGATCAGCACCACAGGCGGAGCCCTTCCCGAAGTTGTGGGCGATGCCGGTATCCTGGTGCCGCCGGCCGATGAAAATGCCCTGGCCGCAGCCATCACGGACTTGCTGGATCATCGGCAAAAAGCCCGGAAAATCGGACAAGCCGGATACGAGCGGGTGCGCCGGCATCTGAGCTGGAACGCGGTGGCGGAAAAAACAGCAGCCGCCTATGAAAGGACCATTGATGATTACCATCGACTATAACCGCTTAGATATCCGGTCCGGCCACAGAATTTTGGACATGGGCTGCGGGGCCGGCCGCCACGTATGCGGGGCCTGCGCCCGGCCAGGGGTCACGGTGGTGGGTGCAGACATCAACATTGCAGATCTGGCAAAAGCAGATGAGCACATCCGGATTCACGAGCAGTACGGCGGGCCCTATCAGGGCAAATGGGCCTTGTGCGCCGCAAGCATTCTAAAGCTGCCCTTTGCTGATCACAGCTTTGACCATGTGATCTGCTCCGAGGTCATGGAGCACATCGCCGATGACAAGCAGGCCGCAGAAGAACTTTTCAGGATCCTCAAGCCCGGTGGAAGCCTGGCGGTCAGCGTGCCCCGGTATTTCCCGGAAAGGATCTGCTGGGCACTTTCGCAAACCTATTCCAACACCGATGGCGGCCATGTGCGCATATACCGAAAAAAACAGATCACCGGCCTGTTTGCGTCCCTGGGCCTGGAGCTGACGAGCCGCCATTGGGCCCACAGCCTGCACTCACCCTACTGGTGGCTCAAGTGCATGGCCGGGCCGGAAAACGATTCCGCGGCACCGGTGGCGGCATACCACCGGTTTTTGACCTGGGATCTGATGAAAAAGCCCAAAATCACCCGCATGGCTGACCGTCTTTTAAATCCTGTACTGGGAAAAAGCCTGGTGCTTTATTTCAGGAAAGCCGCCTGAGCACTCCGAGGGTCTTTGTCATGGGCAGAGCCTCAAACAAGCCGGAGGCCAGGGCCAGTTGATAGATGTGATGCGGGGCCTGACCGCCTTCTTCCGGGTTTTTGAAAATATCATGGATGACCAGAAAACCGCCGGCCGTCACATGAGTGGCCCAGGCATTGTAGTCGGCAAATGCCGCCTCATGGCTGTGCCCGCCGTCGATGAAAACCAGGCAAAGCGGCGTGGCCCACATGCGGGCGGCAACCGGGGACGCACATGCCAGGGGCACCACTGTCTGCTCAAGCCCGGCGCGCGCCAGTGTAGTACGAAACAGCGGTAGGGTGTCGATGCGGCCGAATCGGGGATCCCAGGTTTCCGGGTCAAAATAGCCCTCCCCGGGCTGCTGTTCCTCTGAGCCGCGATGATGATCCACGGAAAACAGGATACCGTTGTTTTGCCGGCAGCCCGCCCCCAGATAAAGGCTGGATTTTCCGCAATAGCTGCCGATTTCAAGGCAAGGGCCCTTGGGTGCGGCCTCCAGGGCCAGTTCATAAAGCCGCCGGCCCTCTTCCGGGTCCAGAAAACCCTTGGTCTGCCGGACAAGCGCGGGATCAATTTCCATTTTCAAATGCTTTTTTTACAATCTGCTGAGCCTGCTGCTGGATCTGCCGCAAGTGATCCGCTCCCTTAAAGCTTTCTGCATAAATCTTGTAAATTTCCTCGGTGCCCGAGGGCCGGGCCGCAAACCAGCCGTTCGGGGCAACCACCTTGAGCCCGCCGATGGGGGCATCATTGGCCGGCGCCCGGGTCAGCACCTGCTCTATGGGCTCTCCCGCCAGTTCATCTGCTGCGATCATTTCCGGAGACAGGTTTTTTAAAATCCGTTTCTGGTCCGCTGTTGCCGGGGCGTCCATGCGCTCATAAACGCACTGGCCCAATTGTTCCTCGATCCGGCTGTAAATGCCCGCAGGATCAGTCTGGGTGGCTGCGGTGATCTCGGCTGCCAGCAGGTTTAAAATAATGCCGTCTTTGTCCGTGGACCAGACCGTGCCGTCTTTTCTCAAAAATGAGGCCCCGGCGCTTTCCTCGCCGGCAAAGCCGTATTGACCGGTTAAAAGCCCTTCCACAAACCATTTAAACCCCACCGGCACCTCCTGCAGGGGGAGTTTGAGAAATTTTGCCACCCGGTCGATCATGGCCGTGGAAACCAGGGTTTTGCCCACGGCCGCGTTCCGGGGCCATCGGGGGCGGTTTGCGAAAAGATACCAGATGGCCGCGGTCAGATAATGGTTGGGATTGAGCAGGCCCGCGCTTTTGGTGACAATGCCGTGGCGGTCCACGTCCGGGTCATTGCCAAAGGCAATGTCAAAGCGATCCTTTAAATCAATCAAACCGGCCATGGCATAGGGAGATGAACAATCCATGCGGATCTTTCCGTCCTTGTCCAGGTGCATGAACCCAAAGGCCGGATCAACCCCGGTGTTGACCACTTCCAGATCCAGGCCGTATTTTTGGGCAATGGGCTCCCAGAAATACACCGCCGCACCGCCCATGGGATCCACCCCGATTTTAAGGCCCGCACCGGAAATGGTGTCCATGTCCACAACATTTTGCAGGTCATCCACGTAAGGCTCGATATAATCGTATTCCCGGGTAGTGGGGGCCTTTTTCGCCCTTTCAAAGGGGATGCGGGCAATGTTTTCCACCCCTTTGGCCATCAGTTCATTGGCCCGGTCCTGGATCAAGCCCGTGACATCGGTTCCCGCAGGTCCGCCATGGGGGGGATTGTATTTAAAGCCCCCGTCCTCGGGCGGGTTGTGGGAAGGAGTGATCACCACCCCGTCTGCCAAACCCTTGCTGCGCCCATGGTTATAGGTCAAAATGGCATGGGAGATCACCGGGGTGGGGGTATAGCCCAAACCTTTCTGGATCATCACGGGAATTTCTGCTGCGGCAAACACTTCCAGGGCGGTGATCAGGGCCGGCTCGGACAAGGCATGGGTATCCATGCCCATAAACAGGGGACCGGAAATGTTTTCCCGTTTCCGGTACTCGCAGATGGCCCGGCTGACCGCCAGGATATGGGCTTGGTTGAAGCTGTTGCGAAGCGATGAGCCCCGGTGTCCCGAGGTGCCGAAAGCCACCTGCTGGGCGGGGTCGCCCGGATCCGGATGCCGGGTGTAATAGGCTGAAACCAGCCCGGGCACATGGATCAGCAGGTCACTTGTGGCGCGCTTGCCGGCTTTTTCGTGTACGGACATGGCAGACTTCCTTTGTTCCGGAGTTTAACACACTGAGTTATCCTGAAAATCGCTTTTCGAGAACGTTGCGGACATCGTGAAAATCCTTCCAGGGGATATGATCGATGTTGTGTTTTTCCAGATACCGGGCCAGACGGCCCCGGGCAAACACCAGATCCCCGTGGCGGGCCATGTTGTGATCGGTCATTCCATCGCCGATAACCACCCGGAAATCCGCATCAAACCGATCCATCACCACTGCCTTGGCCACCAGCTCATCTCCGCCTTCAAACCCGGAGTGAACCTTTAAAAAAGGGCCCGTGTCATCCACGTCAACGGCAAAAATTTCATCCACCTGACCCGTCAAATCCCCGAGCCCGGCTTCCACCATGCCCCGCACGCCCCCGGAAATCACCACAAAGGGAACAGCCCGGGCCCTGAGAAATGCCAGCAGTTCGGCAAAACCCGGCCGCAGGGGAATTTGGCGCACAAAATCAAGTGTGTCCGGATACTGATCAGAGCAAATGGACTCCAGCATTTCCCGCACCCCGGCGCGCAGGGTTATGTCCCCGGATTCGAGTCTGGTTTTCATCCGGTGCCATTCCTGGGGCAAAAAATGCTCCAACACCGCCTGCAGGCTTTCCTCTGCGGTGATGGTGCCGTCAAAATCACAAAAAACGTAAGGCTTAGCGCTTTGGCCGTTGTTCATGAAAAAAGAAAGCTCCGTGTCTTTTTACAGGCTTGCGTTTCCGGCCTGTGCCGGAAAGCGCTTTTGAATAAAATGGCTCAAAAAATCATTGATGCTTTCCACATCCTCCATTTCCAGGACCGCATCCAGTGCATAGCGGGCATCTTCGTACCGGATGGCCCGGATAAACTGCTTGGCCGCAGGAATCGAGGAAGGCGTCATGCTGATGCGGTCTGCGGCCATGCCCACGTATAACAGCAGGCATTCCTGCTTGGACGCCGATTCCCCGCAGATGCTCACGGGCTTTTGATGCTGCCTGCAGACATTGACAATCTCGGCAATGGTGACAATCACGGAAGGATGCAGGGCATTGTAAAGATTGCCCACCTTTTTGTTGTTGCGGTCCACGGCCAGCAGATACTGAATCAGGTCATTGGTGCCAATGCTCACGAAATCAACGTATTTGAGCAGCCGGCTGAGAATGGCCGCGGCCCCGGGCACCTCGATCATAATGCCCGTGGCAATCTGACGGTCATATTCAATGCCCTTTTCATCCAGGGCCTGTTTTTCGGCATCCACCAGGGCGGTCACCTTTCGGATCTCCTCAACCCCGGAAATCATGGGAAACAGCAGATGAACGGGACCATGAGCGGAAGCACGCAAAATGGCCCGGATCTGTTTTCGAAACTCCTCTTCAAGCTCCAGGCTGATCCGGATGGAGCGCCATCCCAGAAAGGGATTGTCTTCCTTTGGATAATCCAGATAAGACAGAAACTTGTCTCCCCCCACGTCAAATGTCCGGATGGTGACGGTTCTGCCTTCTGCCTTCTGCAGCATGCGGGTGTAGAGTTCCACCTGTTCTTCTTCGGTGGGAAAGCTTTTTCTGAGCAAAAACGGAAACTCGGTGCGATACAGGCCGATGTGATCCGCGCCGTATTCCCGGACATGCGGTATATCGGAAAGCAGACCGATATTGGCCCCGAGCCGTACGTGCGCCCCGTCAAGCGTGACGGCCGGCAGGTCACGAAGCGCAGACAGGCGCAGCCGGATCTGCTGATTTTCCGCCTGCCTGCGCTCATATTCCGTACAGATGTTTTCATCCGGATTGACAAACACAAACCCCGAGGATCCGTCCACAATCAGGTAGTCCTTTTCCCGGACATTTTCAAACAAACCCTCAACCCCGATGACAATGGGAATTTCCAGGGATCGGGCCAGGATCACCGTATGGGACGTACGACCTCCCCGGGCGGTGACAATGGCCTTTAGGTTGGGCTGCCGTATGGCCAGCAGATCCACGGGGGAAATGTCTGAGGCCACCACGATAGAGGGACGGGTCATGGGCTCGTGGGGATCGCCGGAGACACCCACCAGATGGCCCAGCACCCGTCTGCCGATATCGAGCACGTCTGCTGCGCGCTCGCTTAAATAGGCATCATCCATGCTCCGAAAATTTTCCACATACTCCAGGATCACCTGTTTTAAGGCATACTCGGCGCATTTGCCCGAATCAATCTGCGCCTTGATCTTGCGTTTCAATCCCGCATCCCGCAGAAACATCAGATGGGCGTCAAGAATGGCCGATTCCTGATCGGAAAGACCGGCGCCGGTGCGGGCCACCTGCCGAATCTGGCCGGATGCCCGTTCGAAAGCATGATTCAGCCGTTCCATTTCAGACTCCGGAAGATCCGACCAGCTGCATTGTACCTGATCAAAATCAATATTTTCCGGCAGATAATGGGCATAGCCCTCTGCCACCTGCTCGGAGACCGGATCACCCCGGAGATAGTCCGGTACCGGACGGTCCGGCAGGCTCCGGGAGATTTCCATAACCGGCAGGCGCCGGCGCAGCGCCGGCCGGCGCGCAGACATGTCCTCGAGCAGCCCTGTATAGGCCACGGTGGCCGAAATCTGGCTGGCAATATTGGAAAAAAGCGGAATGTCTTTCTCCCGGATGCCATTTTCCGCCAATGTCTGGACCACCAGGACCCCGAGCACCTTTTGGTGATAGATCAGGGGCAGTCCCAGAAAAGTAGAATAGCGTTCTTCGCCACTTCCGGCATAATACTTGAATCTGGGATGGATGGCGGGATTGACCACCAGAACCGGCTGCATCTGCTCCACGGCCAGGCCGGTCAGCCCCTCGCTGGTGTCCATTTCAATATAATCCACAAATGAGGCGGAAAGCCCGTGGGTGGCTTTCAACACCAGACGGTTTTCCATGGGGTCATACACATAGACTGAACAAACGTCAATGTTTAGGCTCCGGGCCACCTTGGCCACAATCTGTTCCAGCGCGGATTCCGGATTTTCCGAATCCTTCAGGGTCTGAAATATATCTTCAAGTATGCTGATCTGCCGTGTCTGCATGAATATTTTTCCGCTTGCATTGGGTCCGGGAACACGCCTGCTCCCGATATTTGCGAATTTGATACGATAATTCAAATCTGCCTAACAATAGCGCCGTTGCCGGAGAAATTCAACCCGGATTCATTGATTTTCGCCTGTAAAAGCGCTGTCCGCAGGGTTTTCCAGCTGCCGGAGCTGTTTTTGAATGTCATCGCGCTGTTGCTCCAGTTCATCGAGCTGCCGGATAAACACCGGTTTGACGGAATGGGGCGGAATTCTTTCATTGAGATCCGCGAGCTGTTTTTCCACTTCTGCAAGCTGGTTTTGGAGCTGCTTCTTTTTTTGGTCAGACATGATCGGACGGTTCCTTGTCGGGTTGTAACCGGGTCTGCGGGCAGTGCATGAACAGGCTCGGATCAAAGCAGGTAAAAGACAGCTTGCTGCCCTGATCGATTTGTTCCACTCCCTCGGCAATCACGATCACGGCCGGGGTTTTGGCCATGGCCGCCATACGGCTTTTTAACTTTTTGGGATGCAAAACAATACCGGCACCGTTTCTGCTGATGTCGCACTGCACAAACTGGGTCCAGTCCGCCTGGCCGCGCACCGTGCTCTCCAGGCGGCCATAGAGGTGCAGATACGGGCTGAAATCCAGGCCTGCCATTTTTCGGACGGCCGGGTAGACCATAAACAAAAAAGCGGTTTCATTCGAGGCAGGACCCCCTGGAAGGCAGAACACGGGTTTTTGTCCCAGAATGCCCATGCCTACGGCTTTGCCGGGACCCATGCGCACCCGGTGAAAAATCATTTTGCAGCCCAGATCCTCCAGAACCCGGACCACCAGATCGCGGTCCCCCTTCCAGGCACCGCCGGAGGTGACCAGCACGTCTGTCTGCTCTGCCAGTCCCAGAATTTGCTCCGCCATCTGCCGGCGACTGTCTCCGGAGACCCGCATTTTCACATCAAAGCCGCCGTCAGCCAGCCACGCCTGCTGCAGGGCCACATTGCTGGCATACAGCTTGCCCGCTTCAAACGGCTTTCCGGGAAGCAGGATTTCGCTGCCCGTGGCCAAAAGTCCGATTTCCGGCCGGCGGCAGACCGGCACCTCAAAAATCCCCGCGGCCACCATCAGTCCGATCACCTGGGGGGTCAGCAGACTGCCGGCATGGCAAATGCACTCACCGCAATGCACGTCAGTGCCTTTTTCCAGGATGTTGCGCCCCGGCTCGGCCGGTGCGTGCACCGCAACCAGGGGCCGGCCCTTATCCGTGAATTCTTCTGCCACCACTGCATCCGCGCCCGGGGGGATGGCCGCACCGCTTAAAATGCGCATTGCCTTTCCCGGAACCACGGCATATCCGGGCCGGTCCCCTGCGGCCATAACCCCGGAAAGCCCCAGGCGCACCGGCGAGTCCGGACAGGCTGTTTCCACGTCCGCAGAAACCACGGCATATCCATCTTTCAGCGATGCATTGACCGAAGGCGAATCCACCCGTGCATATACCGGCCCATACGCCACCCGGCCCACGGCCCGGTCAACGGCAATGGTCTCAAAAGCCATTGGAAAAACATTTTCCAGGGCCAGGCCCAGGGCCTCGTCAAATCCGATATCACAGCGCATGCAAAACTCTCCGCCAGGGCGATTGCGTGAAAAAACCAGAATCTTTTATTTTTTCATATATGCGGCCGCTGCGTCAATTGAAATTGGCCGGGTGGAATTGATCACCGCCAGCAGCGCGGTGCCCACATCCGCAAACACAGCCGCCCACATGGTGGCCAGACCCGCAACCCCAAGGACGATAAACACCGCCTTGATGGACAGGGCCAGCACAATATTCTGCCACACAATCCCCCGGGTTTGTTTGCCCATGGTCACGGCGTCTGCCATTTTCTCCGGCGAGCCGGTCATGAGCACCACGTCTGCGGTTTCAATGGCGGCGTCCGAACCCGCCGCCCCCATGGCCGCACCCACGTCGGCCCTGGCGATCACCGGGGCGTCATTGATCCCGTCGCCCACAAATGCGACCTTTTGCCCCTTGCCGGCATCGGCCTGGATTTTTTCAAAAGCCGTCACCTTGTCCCCGGGCAGAAGATCGGCAAAATAATGATCAAGGCCGAGGGTTTCCGCCACTGTTCGGGCTGTTTCAGCGTTATCCCCGGTAAGCATCACAATCCGGCGCACGCCGTTTTGGCGCAGCCGGGAAATCGCTTTTTGCGATTCTTTCCGGATGCGGTCGCTGATAATGATATGGCCTGCATAATTTCCGTCCACGGCAACATGCGCCACAGTGCCGCTCTGGCGCTGCCCGTCCCGGCCGGGCAAAATTCCCTGAGCGCGAAGATACCGCCCCGAGCCCACGAGGACGTTCCTGCCGTCAACCCGGGCGGCAACCCCTGAACCCGAAGTTTCCCCGTGCCCGGAAACACCTTCCGGACTCACAGGCTCCCCGTTTTTGTCAAACGCTTTGACAATGGCCCTGGCAATGGGATGGTTGGAATACTGCTCGGCCCTGGCTGCAAAGGCCAGCACCTGCTCAGCGCTGTATCCGTTTGCGCTTTCAACGCCATTGACCTCAAACACGCCCTCAGTTAGGGTCCCGGTTTTGTCAAACACCACGGTGTGCAGTTTTGCCAGCACATCCAGATAATTTGAACCTTTGACCAGCACCCCGTGCCTGGAGGCCCGGCCGATGCCGCCGAAATAGCCCAGGGGAATACTGATCACCAGCGCACACGGGCAGGAGATGACCAGCAGTACCAGGGCACGGTAAATCCACTGCTGAAACCCGGCACCGTCGATTAGCATTGGCGGCACAAAAGCCACGGCCGCGGCCGCGGCCACCACCGCCGGGGTGTAATATCGGGCAAAGACTGTGATAAACTGCTCAGTGGCGGATTTGCGGGCGGCTGCATTTTCCACCAACTCCACCATCCGGGCGATGGAGGACTGATCATAAGGGCGGGTGACCGCAATGGTGAGGGTGCCTGAAAGGTTGACACCCCCTGCCAGCACCTCGTCTCCCGCACCCGCCCCTCTGGGCACGGATTCCCCTGTGAGGGCGGATGTATCCACCTGGGAGGAGCCGTCCGTGATCCGGCCGTCCAGGGGGATTTTCTCCCCGGGCTTGACCAGAACCAGGCTGCCCACGGCCACACTCTCCGGTGCCACCCGGGAAATTCCGGCCTCGGTTTTCAAATTGACCACATCCGGCCGCTGGGCCAGCAAGGCGGCAATGGAGCGCCTGGATCGCGACACGGCCAGGCCCTGAAGAAACTCTCCGGCCCGGTAAAAGATCATCACGCCCACGGCCTCTGAAAAGGCACCGATGGCCATGGCCCCCAGGGTGGCAATGGCCATGAGCACATTTTCGTCAAAAAAATCGCCCCTCACCAGCGTACGCCCGGCTGCCGCCAGAATCCCAACGCCTGCAGTCAAATAAGCCGCTGAAATGAAAACATAAAACCCAATTACCGGAAGGCGGATTACATCCGTATATTCCAAAAGCAGCACACCGGCAAACAAGACTGCCGCCGCAACAAGTTTTATAACCTCGCGCCGCACATCAAAGGCCTCGTCCCCGCCTGCGGGGGATGAATGACTGCATCCGCATGAAGCACAGCACTGCGGGTCACGCCCGTGCGCAGCCGCTCCGTTAAGACTATCTATAGATTCAGACATGACAATTTCCTTTTTCAATCAGGATGACTGGCTTTCCATGACGTGCTCCATGCCCAGTTCCAGAACCCGGCGAATATGCGCATCATCCAGGGAATAATAAATCACCTTGCCTTCCCGCCGGTATTTGACCAAACGGGTTTGCTTCAATATCCTGAGCTGCTGGGAAACGGCGGACTGCTTCATCCCCAGAAGACAACACAGATCGCAGACACACATTTCTGCTGCGGACAACGCCCAGAGAATACGGATGCGGGTTTGATCCCCGAAAATTTTAAAAAACCCGGCCAGATCCGCAAGACCCCGTTCTTCGGGCATGGACGCATCCACCTGTGCAATGATATCATGATGGATTACCTTGGTTGCACATACTTCCGCAATGTTTTGACTTTCCGGCACTGTCATTTCCCCTTTTCTTTCCGGACGGCCGAAATACGACCGACCTTTTCAATCAATTGATCATATGAATATATAATAATATTATAAGAAACGGATTGATTGTCAAGTGCAATCTTGTCTTTCATCTGTCCGGTCCCGGCAGAGCATCACTGGCTTTGGATCGGGACCGGCAAAAGGGGGTGACACCGCCCGTTGTTTGACAATTGTGCAAAACCGCTTTATTTTGATTGACAAAATAGCCAATCGACTCCAACACAAGCCTCTGAGGACAATTGTGATTCTTGTTATCGGCGAAATCCTCGTGGATATTTTCCCGCAATACCGGCGCATCGGGGGGGCACCTTTTAATTTTTCCTATCATCTGCAGCAAATGGGCCTGCCGGTCTGCTTTATTTCCCGGATAGGGCAGGACCCTATCGGCAAAGAAATTTCTGACTTTCTTTGGCAAAACAAATTTGATGCCGGCCACATCCAGTCAGATTCCCGGCATCCCACCGGCAAAGTGATGGTTCACCCTCAACAGGGCGGCAGCCACAATTTTGAAATCATAACCAATACCGCCTATGACCACATCCAACTGCCCGAGTCACCGGAGGATGCAAAAAATCAAAGCCCGAAACTGATCTATTTTGGCACCCTGGTTCAGCGCACGCCGAAAATGGCCGCCCGTATGCAGCAGTTTCTCGACAATCGCGGGGATTGGAGCAAATGCTTCTGTGACGTCAACCTGCGCCCGGGATGCTACAGCAGCGAAACCGTGCTGGCCTCCATCGCCCGGGCGGATATCCTTAAAATCAATGACGAGGAACTCAAGCAAGTCCGTGAGATGACCGGCCGACATGCCGAATCCGAAGACGACTTCATCGACTGGCTCATGAAAACCCATGACATAGAGATGGTTTCGCTGACCATGGGGGAACAAGGCAGCCGCCTCTACACCCCGGGCTTCTGCCATGAAACCCGGGTGCCGGACAAAGGGCCGGTTGTCGATACTGTGGGCGCCGGTGATGCCTATGCCGCAGTGGTGGCCCTGGGATACCTGAAAAACTGGTCACCGGATCACATCCTCGAGCAAGCCGCTGCTTTTGCCGCCCGCATTTGTCAAATCCAGGGCGCCATCCCGGAAAACCGGGATTTTTATTTGCCATTGCTTCAACGCACCACAGGAGGGCTCAATGACGGAACCGGATAAACAGCTTTATATCCAGATGTTTAGCATCCACGGTCTGGTCCGCTTTCAAAACCCGGAACTGGGCCGGGATGCAGACACCGGCGGCCAGGTGCTTTATGTGGTGGAATTGGCCAAGCACTTAAGCCGCCGCCCGGATGTGCGCCAGGTGGACCTTTTTACCCGCCTGATCGACGACCCGAGGGTCTCAGACGACTATGGCCGGCCTGTGGAACAGTTCAGCGACAATTGCCGGATTGTGCGCATCCAGTGCCGGGGCAAGCGATACATGCGTAAAGAACTGCTCTGGCCGCACCTTGACGAATATGTGGACAAGGTCATCAAGTTCATCAAAAAACAAGACGATATCCCGGATCTGTTTCAAGGCCATTACCCGGATGCGGGATATGTGGCCATGAGGCTCTCAGAGCTCTACGGGCTGCCATTTGTTTTTACCGGCCATTCCCTGGGAATTCCCAAAAAACAGAAATTGCGAAACGACGGCATGCGGGAATCGGAAATAAACAAAAAATACAATATTGAAACCCGCATCCAGACAGAAGAGCAAATCCTGAAAAAAGCCGACCTGATCGTTACCAGCACCAACCAGGAAATCGAGGATCAGTACGGACTCTACAAAAACGCCAAAACCCCGGAATACAAAGTAATTCCACCGGGCATCGACGTGGAGCGGTTCCATCCCTATTACCATGATCGGCTGCCGGAAATAGAGAAATCCGAATTTTGCAAATATGCCCAGGCCAGTCTGCTCAACCAGATGGAAAGATTTCTGATGTATCCGGACAAACCCCTGATCCTGGCCCTTTCCCGTCCGGACAAGCGCAAAAACATCTCGGGGTTGGTCCAGGCATTCGGTGAGGACCGCGAACTGCAGGCCATGGCCAACCTTGCCGTGTTTGCCGGCATCCGCAAGGATATCAACGAAATGGAAGAAAATGAAAAGGATGTGCTCACGCGGATGCTGTTGATGATGGACCGCTATGACCTCTATGGAAAAATGGCCATTCCCAAAAAACATGACGTGGAATACGAGGTGCCCGAGCTTTACCGAATTGCCTCGGAAAAACGCGGGGTGTTTGTCAACCCGGCTCTCACGGAGCCCTTTGGCCTGACTCTACTGGAAGCTGCAGCCACGGGCCTGCCCCTGGTGGCCACAAACGACGGCGGCCCCAAAGATATCATCGGCAACTGCGAAAACGGCATTCTCATCAACCCCGATGATCCGGGAGAAATCGCTGATGCCATCCGCAAAATCCTCACAGATGAGGAATTGTGGCAGCAATACTCCAAAAACGGTATCATGAACGTACGCCGGTACTACACATGGGACAGCCATGCCCAAACCTTTACAGAGGCCGTGTTCCAGCTTCTGGATGAAAGATTTGGCTCCAGCCGGCAACAAAGGGCCTCTGCCAGGGAAAAATCCGTTGGCAAGCGATTGTCAAAAGTCAATTTTTTCCTGATCACCGATATTGACAACACCCTGATCGGCCAGGACAACAACGATCTTGCCGAGTTGATCCAGTGGCTTACGGAAAACCGCGCAAAAGTGGGATTTGGCGTGGCCACAGGCCGGCGGTCGGAATCGGCCATGGAGATCCTGGAAAAACACGGTCTGCCCCGGCCGGATGTGGTGATCTCGGACGTGGGCACGGAAATCTACTATGGCCGGGATCTGCAGTATGATCCGGGATGGGATACGCATATCGCCCACCGCTGGGAGCCGGAAAAAATCAAAAACACACTGAAACAATTCAGCTTTCTCAAGTTCCAGGACCAGGCGGCCCAGCGCAAATACAAGATCAGCTACGACTTGAATCCCGGAAAAGACCGGATTGCCAAAATCCATGACGCCCTGACAAAAAACAAGATCCGCTACACCCTGGTCTATTCCCATGAAAAATATCTTGATATCATTCCCTATCGGGCATCCAAGGGCAAGGCCATTCGATATTTAAGCTATAAATGGGAAATTCCCCTGTCGCATTTTCTGGTCAGCGGGGATTCAGGCAATGACGCGGAAATGCTGCGCGGCGAGCAAATGGGCGTGGTTGTGGGCAACTACAGCCCGGAACTTGAAGAATTAAGAGGGGTCAACAAGATCTATTTCGCAAAAGCCCCGAGCTCCGGTGGTATTCTGGAGGGTATCCGGAAATACCGCTTTACCGGGGCCGGCTCCCCGAAAAACCGCAAAAAATCATAAAAATCCCGGACTTTGGGATGCCGGGCTATTGTTTTTTGCCCAGGACCTTGATAAACATTTTGAAAATCCTGGGATCCAATGCGCCCTGCATTTCATCGCCCATGATCTTTAATGCTTCAAACGGTGTTTTGGCCTGGGCATAGGACCGCTTTGAGGTAATGGCGTCATAGACGTCACAACAGGTCAGCACGCGCACCGGCACGGGAATCTCCTCCTGCTGCATGCCGGTGGGATATCCGGTGCCGTCGAATTTCTCATGATGAAACACAATACAATTCAAACTCATCTGCGGCAGGTCCACATTGGTGCACATGCGCATGCCGTGCACAGGATGAAGTCTGATCTGTTTCCATTCCTGTTCGTTTAACGGCCCCGGCTTGTTTAAAATCCTGAGCGGTACGTGGGTTTTGCCGATATCATGAAGCAAAGCCCCCACGCCCACGTCCACCAGGGTCTGCTCCTCCCATTCTTCGGCCAGGCAATTCATGAGCATCATGGTATAGGTAAACACATG
This sequence comes from Desulfosalsimonas propionicica, assembly GCF_013761005.1. NCBI lineage: Bacteria > Pseudomonadati > Thermodesulfobacteriota > Desulfobacteria > Desulfobacterales > Desulfosalsimonadaceae > Desulfosalsimonas > Desulfosalsimonas propionicica. The sequence goes on along the minus strand of NZ_JACDUS010000003.1, from coordinate 486,802 downwards.
CACGCCGTGAGAAAAAGTCTGATAATCATGAGAAACAAACCGGCCGATATTTTCCATGGCCTCGGGGGTGGACAAAAACGAAAGGCTTGATTTCACGACATGGCTCACACCTTCAAGGGTATTTTCGTCCAGTGCCGGCATTCGGTCTTCAAAGATTTTTTGGACCTGCCCGGCGGTAATGTCCAAAAACACCCGCGATCGGACATCCACGGAAATTTCCGGATCATTTAAAATCCACTCCAGGTTGTCGAGCATATAGGTTTCATAGGACGGCTGCTGATCATACGGAATATAAACCGTATCAATGCCGTTTTCCACCAGACGCTGCTTGAGCTCATGGGAAAAATACTGGCGTTCCCGGGTGTAGAGCACGTATCGGCTGCCCCGTTTAAAATATACCTGGAAATCGGTCAGTGCATTGGGATTGAGCGTATCCGGGGACACGGGAAAATAATTTCCCTCCGGCTGCAGTTCGTTTCGGGATGCTTCACTTTTTTGCCTGTAGGAGGCGCCGCTCATTTTCAACTCCCCAACACCCTCAGATCTGTATAATTTTGCGCCGTAACCGTTGAATAGGACTTATCGGACAAAACCTGGGATTGTTTAGGCATGACGCCAAAAAAACATCGGTTTGGCGCCCTGCTCTTACTCATACATTTCTTCAAGCAACTCCAAAACCTTGCAAACCCCCGTCATGGAAAACCCGCCCACCGCCCTTCGGGCTTCCTTGGAGCCCCACGCCCGAATTCGACAACTCTGTAAAACATACTGGAAACCCCCTTTCGGCCTGACCAACTATTTGGGTATCCAAACCCAGAGGAACTCTTGGTAAAAACCAGTTGCTGAAACATCTTTCCAGAGCATCGGCCATGGGGCGGGGCGGGGTGGTTTGTTTGGCTGCATTGGCGCGGTTTCGGCATAAGATCGGACCGGGGTTTTGGCGTCCGGAATTTTAAACTGTCTGAGGGCGATCCGCCCGAGTTTTTAAAATTCCAGCCAAAGCCCCGGTCCAATCGCCGAAAGCACGCCGCAGACAAACAAACCGCACCCGACCCGGCACATGCGAAAACCGACAAAAGCTACTTATACCTTGGTTATGCCGATGTTGCGCTTGTGACTCCTTCTGGCTTGAAAGCCATGGTGGCTTGGAGGAAGGAAGCCCTGCGGCCGGGGGCGGTTTTTTTCGCTCCTGAGCCTTTTTGCGGATTCAGCCGATGCCTTCGCCGAAATTTCAAAAACTCGGCCTTACGGCCTCAGACAGTTTGAAATTTTCCGGCTCCGGCACCGGCTGAATTTTCCCGCAAAAATTCTCAATGTCGCTTCTAAAACCCGCCCCCCGCCCTTCGGCCTTCCTTGGGAGTCCTATTCCAAATTCGAGAACTCAGTAAAACACATTAAAGACCCCCTTTTAGACTGATCAACTCTTTGGGTATCCAGATTCAAAAGAACTCTTGGTGAAAAAACCAGTTGCTGCCGAATATTGCCAGTGCTTTGGCCATGGGGCCGGGCGGGGGTGGTTTGTTTGGCTGCATTGGCGCGGTTTCGGCATAAGATCGGACCGGGGTTTTGGCGTCCGGAATTTTAAACTGTCTGAGGGCGATCCGCCCGAGTTTTTAAAATTCTAGCCAAAGTTCCGGTCCGATCGCCGAAAGCACGCCGCAGACAAACAAACTTCACCCGACCGGCCCCATGCGAAAACAGGCACAAGCGGATTGTGCCCTGGTTACGGCCATGCTGTCGCTGTCACGCCTCCTGCGGTGAAGATGGCGGCTTGGAGGAAGGAAACCGTTTTGTCTGCTCCGAAGCGGTTTCATGGCCTATTTCATCTATTTTGAATGTTCAACTTATGTTGAACACTATATTATTAATAAAAATTATTTGATTTTTAATTTTGTTCATTTATAATTATATTTCAACATGCGTTAAAAATATGATTATAAACAAAATTATGATGTTTTTTTATTAAAAAATACCCATATCAAGGCCCTCACAGGTGATGCAAAAAAATGACAGGCAAGCCCTTGTCCGCAGATGAACTGCAGAAAACCGTGCAGGAAAAACTTGAAGCGCTTTTGGATGAAACCGGAATGGTGGACAGCACAATTGTCCAAAGGCAAATCCGCGACAACGATGGCCCGGATTTTGTCATGGAAGTTTTCGGACAAACCGGCACCCGTGTGCTGCTGGTCAATACCCGCGCCAGCGGGGAGCCCAGACTGGCAAGGGAGGCGGTCAATCACCTGCTGGTCCAGAAAAACAACTGGTCCCATGCATTTCCGGTGTTTACCGCCCCATACATATCCCAACAGGCTGCTGAAATCTGCCAAAATCACCAGGTAGGATACATGGATCTTGCCGGAAACTGCAAAATCGCCATAGACGGCCTGTTTCTCCACACCCGGGGGCGGCCCAACCCCTATACCAACAAAAGACGCCTGAAATCCCTCAATCGCCCCAAAGCCGCACGGATTCTGCGGGTGCTGCTCTGTCATCCACGCCGGCACTGGAAAGCCAGGGATCTGGCCGCAGAGGCAGGGGTAAGTCTGGGGCTGGTTTCCAATGTAAAGCAGATTCTAAAGGACCGGGAATGGATCGACAACAGGCGGCAGCAGATCATATTGGCCCGCCCCCGAAAAATCCTGGAGCACATGGCATCGGCTGACAGCTCCCGTGAACCGGTTTCCTTTTTTTACGCATCCGCGGATTTTCTCCAGGCGGAAAACACAATAGCGGCAAACTGCCGCAAAAAAGGGCTTCAGTTGGCCTTTACAGGATTGTCTGCGGCCGTGCACATGGCCTCGGGCATTAACTATTACCGCCAAATTCAGGCAAGGATTTACGGGAGTGCGGAGCTGGAAGCAGATGAACTGGGATTTGAAAAAACCGGAGCAAAAGATGCCAATGTGGCTGTGGTACACAGCGCAGATCCAGGGGTTTTTTACGGGGGGCATCCTGTTCAGGCCGCATCGCGCCTGCAGTACTGCCGGCCTTCAGAGAAAACTGTGGCTGATATTGAAAAAGATATCCGGGTGCCCATTGCCGGCGTGTCACCGGTACAGGTATATGTGGATCTGAAAGCCGGGTTTGCAGGCGGGAACAAGGAAGCGGAAAAAATCTTACAGCAGGTGCTTGAACCATCGTGGTAGTATGTTTGCCGGCATACCAGGTCGTGGCTCTTTATTGGTTTTCAGGCAACGGCGTCTTTGCCTTGTATCCGAACCCGTCTAAAATCACCTGCAGCGCCCGGTCGGTTTTCGGGGTGTAGATCACCGGGGCCAGAAGATTAAGCGTAATGCTTTGATCATCGTGAAAGGTAATGGTGGTGAGCACAAAGTAGGGATCCGAGTCACTTATGGCAAGCTTTTCCAGTTCCTCGGAGCCCGGGGCGATCTGGTAATCCGGGAAAAACAAAGCCGGGTTGATCAGAAGAAAGCTCAGATGCGGTTCATCAACGCTTTGGAAACAAAACAGGGGGTCGTCTTTGCCCCTGTTGGGAAGCACAACGAAATCGCGCAGCCCTTCAAACCCCACAAGCCCCTCGGGAAACCGGACCACTTTTTCAGGATCATACAATACCTCCCCAAAAGGTGTCTGAAGAGTTTTTCTCCGGTCAGTTTCCTGGGAACTCAATTGCCTCCCCCTTTTTTCATAAGCACGGCTTCCAGAATATCGCGTTTTTCCGCATCCCACTGACTGGCTTCCCGGTTCTCCCTGCATATGCGGTCATACACCTCTTGACGATAAATTTTCCGATCCCGCGGGGCTTCAATCCCGATTCGGATCTTGCCGTCCTGGCTTTCCAGGATCGTGACTTTCACATCATCGCCGATGATGATTCCCTCACCGGCTCTGCGGGTCAATACAAGCATCTGCCGCCCTCCCTGGCGCTGCATCGGACATGGATTGATTTTTCCGGGCAAGCCCGGCCGAAACCAGGCCGTTCATGAGACATGCCTATCTTATAAAAATTTCACATGAACGGCCTGTCATGTCAACGATAAACACAGAGACTGCCGGCAGATACAATGGGAGGGCGAAACCCAAGTTATACTTTTATAGCTAAATCAACGCATTTCCCGGTTCAATTTTTCCAAAGACGTTTCTTCGTCGTAGATGCCGGCAGAGACAGTATAGTCCTGTCCCGGGACATTTATGGCAAATGAAATCTTTCGAAAATCTCCTTCGTGGCCAGGGCGGGGCCAGTAGTAGTCAAACCAACCGCCATCCGGCTCTTGGGCAACACTGCAAAGCTCAGAAACAAAATATGTTCCTCTTGTACCTTGCAACTCGGACTGATCAGGACCGATCAATTCCGGGATGAAAGGATGCGCCACTGCCGTGGGAACACTACAGTCTGCTACGAATACATAACTATCTTTCCAGACGAATTCACCCTCTGGGTTGTTAAACTCTGAAAGCGCATCATCTCCTAATACTTCAAGAACATCTGCCGCTTTGATACACATTTCATAAACTTCTTCCACTGTCGCTTTTTGCTCGGCAATGGCAGAATTGATAAAACCAAAACCACAAAAAACAACCATCGCCATCAGCCAAAATACTTTCTTCACAAATTACTCCTTTCTCTGATCTGATAATCATTTAATGCTCCCGTAAAAGTTCCAGAACTGATATAATCGCCAACAATAAATAACATCTTGATTTTACTTAACACTTAAACACTTAAAACTTAACACTGCCTGTAAAAAAAACCTTTTACAGGCCCATCAATCATTTCTTATTTAAAAAAATTTTTACCGCATAAAATCCAGAATGGAGAGCTTGGAAATACGGGTGGTGACATTTAATGCCGCTTCAAATGCGGTCTCCTGCTGCACCAATTTGGAGAACACTTCCAGTGCGTCGGCATCCTCGTAGCTTGACAGGATCTTTTCAAACTCAATGGCCGCACCGCTTAACTGCTCGCTGGCCCGCTCGATGCGCCATGCATTGTTGCCCATCCGCCCCCGCAGACGCCGGACCTGGTCGGCACTCTCCTCGAGCGTTTCCAGGCCATTGTTCATGGCTGCCTCGTCATTGTTCTTTATGGCGGCTTCAAAATCCTTTAAAGCGGCAAAAAGATTTTCACCGTCCGCGTCTGTGGTGCCGTCATTGTCATAATCGCCCAAAAACAACTCATTTCCGGGCAAAGCCACCTGAACCTGTTTGCCGGTACCGATGTCCACGGTCTTTGCGTGACCATCACCGTCATACTCCACATGCCAATCATCCGGATTGGCCGGATCGGGAATCTCCACCCGAAAAGGCACCGTGCTTTCCGAATATCCGGCGTACATGTATTTGCCCCCGTTCTGGGTATTGGCCGCCTGGAGCAGTTCATCGCGCAGCTGGCCGATCTTATCGGCATAGGTCTGGCGGTCAGCTTCATTGGCCGCCCCGCTGATGGCGGCAATTCCGGTTTCCTTGGCCGCCACCAGGATGTTTTCCACCTGGTCCAGACTGGAGTCAAGCACCTGCATCTCCCCCTGAGCCATGGACATTTGGTTCAGGCTGCGCTCGGCGGCCTGGGTCTTGACCCGGTAATCAAGTACGGGCCGGATGCCCGCGGGATTGTCCGACGGGCGGTTCATCTGCTTGCCAGTGGCGGCCTGCTGGCGTAAATCATAGAGCCGGTTCGAGGCCCGCTCCAGATTGGATGAAAGCATGCGGTAATTCATGGCCAGGGTGGATTTCATATGCGATTACCTCTTTAACCCGATAAGCGTGCCCATCATTTCATCAATGGTCTGCACAAACCGCGAGGAGGCTTCAAACCCCCTCTGAAACAAGGTCAGGTTGATCATTTCCTGCTCCAGCGAAACCCCCACCATGGATTCGCGCAGATTTTCCAGCTGATCCATGGTGTCGGCCGCACCCTGCCGGGCCATGGTGTTTCTCCGGGTTTCAGTTCCCACTGTGGCTGCGATCCGCCCGTATGCGTCCACAAATGTTTGATCGCCGTTGATAAGCTTTGAGCTGTTTAATTCATGGATCGCCATCGCATTGACATTGTCACCGGGGGCGCCTTCAGGAAACCCGGCTGCAGCCACCTGGTCGGTGGAATCGACAGCCACCGAGATTTGCTCGGAGCCGGCAGCGTCAAAAAAATTCCCGTCAGTGTCTTCATCTATAAAATCGGAGAGCTGGCTGAAATCGGATTCCACATCCGCTCCCCGGGTTTTCGGGGTCAGGTCCAGATGATAATCGGTCCCGTCATGCACCACCGAAGCAATCACGCCTGCATCGGAGTCGTTGATGGCATCCCGGATGCCGTAAAGGGAATTGTTTTGTGCATCAATGGTGATGGTGCTATCGTTGATCTCGATCTCTCCGGTATCCAGAGTAAGGGCTGCGGGATCCGCAAATCCGGTTTCACTCTGAACCGATGCCGGCCGGGTGAAAAAGGACCGCCCCGTATTGCCGTCCAGGTCATAGCCGGCTTCATGCTGGGCGTTGACATTGGTGACAATGCCGTGGCGCAAATCATCGAGATCCTGCTCCAGTTCAGGGATGAACTGGTCGCGCAATTCCATCAGCCCGCGGAATTTACCGCCGAAATTGGTTCTGTCGGTTTCCAGGACAACATCACCGGACCGGATCTGTATTTGCAGGTTTCCGCCCTCGTAATAGCCTTCAAACCCCATGGCCCGGTTTCCCTGCACCAAAGGAACCCCGCCGGGCAGCTGTAGGCCGACCTGGCCCTGTCCGGTTTCAAAAGTCTGCACGCCAAGGAGTTCCGAAAGCTCCTTGACCACCACATCCCTTTCGTCCAGATCGGTGTTGGCCACATGGCCCAACGACTGCTTGTCCTTGATACTGGCGTTTAGCTCGGCGACTTTCTGGAGTTTTAGATTAATGCCGTTGACCTCGGCATTCAGGCTGTCATTGATATTCCGGCGCACATCCACAAGCCCGGATTCCAGCTGGGAAAAAGAGTCCAGCAGATTTTCTCCCTTGTAGATAACCTGATCGCGCTCCACCGAGCCGCCCGGATTGGCGGAAAGATCATGCCACGCCCCGAAAAAACCCTCGATTTCCGAGGCCAGGGAATCTTCGCCAATGCCCATGATCCGCTCGATTTCAGCTAAAGGACTGCTTTTGGCCTCCTCGCGGCCCAGCACATCGCCCTGCTCCACGAGCTGGCCGGAAACAAACTTGTCATATTCCCGGTTAACGGTTTCCGCATCCACGCCCTGACCCAGAAGCAGGCCGTTCATGTCTATCGCCTTGCCGGGCGAAACACTCAGGGTCTGCCGGGAATAGCCCGGAGTATTGACATTGGCGATATTGTTGCCCGTGACTTCCACCTGCTTCTGGTGGGTCAAAACCCCGCTTAACCCGGCGTGCAATGCGATATTTAAACTCATGGCCTAAGCCCTCCCGGAAAGCAGCGCCCCACTGTGACGGGCCCGGGCCACGCATCCGTTGCCCTTGTAGGATGCCGGAGATATCTGGTCGTTGATAAAACAAACAGACTGACGGACCCATTTCAGGGCGGACCAGAAAAAATAAGCATTTCTAAGGTTTTCCGAGTACACGGCATCGGCCATCTGCCGTTCCTGCTCGGTCAATTCTCCAAGGGAATCCACCACCGGAAGCAATTCCTGCAGCAGCGACTCCTTGCGGCCGGTCAAAGCCATCATTTCATCGACTTGCAATCCGCTTGCGGCCTTGCGCTCCCGGGCGATCAGGTCCTGAAGCTCCCGCAGATATGCCGGCAGTTCGGCTCTATTCATGGCTTTGGGTTCCCGCGATATACTGCAGCAGGCTCTCGGCCACCTTGACCGAATCCGGGGAGTAGGAGCCGTTTGCAATCTGCTCCTTGACCGAATCAAGCCTTGCCTGCCGCTGTGCGTCCGCGGACATATCGTTGTTAACACCCTGCATTTCACGGAGTTCTTCTGAAAAAACCACCTTGTCGCCTTCCCTGGCTTTGGCTGTCTTTTCGGCAGCATTCACAGACTGCTTCTTGTGTATGGCCTCAAACTGCTTTACCACATGCGCCGGATCTATCTTCATGGCCTTATGTCCCTTGATTGCATCCCTGCCGGCCTGAAATCCGAATCCGGGCGAAATGCACCGGATTTTCATTTTCAGGCCCGTTTTTGATACGTTTTACCTGTTTCTGATATTACTTATCGGCAAGACTGCAAAAAAACTTTAAAATATTTTTCAGTCCGATCCTTCCCCGGTGCCCTGCAGCTGCCTGTAAAGCTGGTCTGCCAAACCAAAACCCCCCTTTCGGGCCATGTCCCGGGCCACTTCCATATCCATCATCTCGTCGAAAAGATCAGAGGCCATGCCCGTATCCAAAAGCTCTGATTCCGGAATGGTTTTTCGCATTTCCTTAAACATGGATTGGATCAAAATGGACTCAAAGTCCTGGCAAATCGCCCGGAGCGCTTCGGGATCATTGCGGTTTGCCGGATCATCGGTTTTGCCCGCGCCGGCCTGCGGCAGGCTGACGGCGGGATCAAGTGCCAGTTTCATGGGATTTTATTTCCTTTGCATGCATTACATCACAACCAGCTCGGCCTGAAGGGCGCCTGCCGCTTTTACGGCCTGAAAAATGGCGATCACGTCCCGGGGCGTAACACCGATGGCATTTAAAGCCGCTGCCACATCACCCACATTGACACCGCGCTCCATGACCATGAAACGGGCCTTCTCTTCTTCCACTTCCAGTTCGGTATCAGGCACCACAACGGTCTGCCCTCCCCGGCTAAACGGGGCGGGCTGGGAAACACCGGGTCTTTCCCGTATGGTCAGCTTGATGTTGCCATGGGCGACCGCCACGGTGGAAAGGCGGACATTTGCGCCCATGACGATGGTGCCGGTTCTTTCATTGACCACGATTCTGGCCTTTGCATCCGGCTGGACCTCCAGATTCTCCAGGCGGGAGAGAAACTGCACCGGGCTGGCGGAAAAATCAGCGGGCAAGTCCACGGCCATGCTCTTGCTGTCCACCGCCCGGGCGATATTTTCCTCAAATCCGGAATTCACCGCTGTCACCATCCGGGAAATGGTGGTAAAATCAGCTTCCTTGAGATGAAACACATACGGGCCGTTGCCCGGCAAAGAAAACCCCACTTCCCGTTCCACCAGGGCCCCGTCGGGGATCCGGCCCACCGTGGGATGATTTTTTTCAACAGAGGCCGCCTGCCCGGAAAGGGAAATTCCGCCAACGACCACCGATCCCTGGGCTACGGCATAGACCTCATTGTCTGCTCCCATAAGCGGCGTGCGCAGAAGCATTCCCCCGGACAGGCTTTCGGCATCGCCCAAAGACGAAACCACGATGTCGATTTTGGTGCCGGCCCGGGCAAAGGGCGGCAAATTGGCGGTGACCATGACAGCAGCCACGTTTTCCACATCGATTTCACTGCGGTCCAGGGTCATGCCCATGTGCTCCATCATGTTGGCCACGGTCTGCATTGTGATCCCGTTCTTATCGCTGTCTCCGGTATCGTTTAACCCCACCACCAGGCCGTATCCCAAAAGCTGATTGTCGCGCACGCCCTGCAGTTCGGTCAGATCCTTGATCCGCGCACTGAAACCGGAAGCAGACCAGGCCAGCATCAGACACAGGACCATGGAAATTGTCAATTTTTTCATATCCCTCTTCCTTTCATCAGAAAGGCCAGGCAATGTCAATGAGCCGGGCCAGCCAGCCCGGACGCTGTTTTTCGGATATAATCCCATCGCCGGTATACTCGATGCGGGCATCGAGGATGTATTTGGAATCAATGGTATTATAAGCTGTGATGTCATAGGGACGGACAATCCCTGTCAGCCGTATAATCTGGTCCTCATTGTTAACCCGCACAGTCTTGGAACCCTTAATTCTCAGATTTCCGCCCTCCACTTCTTCCACGACCCGTGTGGTCAGGGTGGCCGACAGCCGCTCCTCCCGGGAAGTGCTGCCCGAGCCTTCAAAGGAATTGTCCGTGCTTGCAGAAATCAGACTCGACGGATCGAGGTTGGGGTTCTTGTTGGCCAGGGCAGTTTCGTACCCAAATAATTTGGGAATACCCACAGAGGCCGAAGATGATCGTCCGGTGGAGGTTTCTGCCTCCTTTGCCGCGCTGGCCTGCTCGGATATGGTGACAGTGACGATATCGCCCACCCCGGTGGCGATATTGGCAGCAAACAATGAACTGCTGCTGTTTTGCCAAAGCGATCCGGTTTGGGCCCGAACCGGGGTTTTCTGCTGCTGCCCGGTTTGCCGGTCCTGCTGCGCTGGTTTTTCAATAAGCCTGGATTGCTCTCCGGGCCCGGGTTTTTGCTGGCCCGCGCATGCCCCCAGTACCAGGGCGGCCATCAACAGGATGAATAATTTTGATTTCATTTTAAAACTCCACCCGCACCTGTTTTCTTCCGGTCACCTCGCAGATGACTTCTCTTTTGGAACTCATGTTCTGCACAGGGATCACTTCGCCCTTTTTGCCGTTTACCGTTGCCATGCCCCGGGCCCGGATGCGCATGGGTCCCTGATCCAGAATCATTGTCACCACCTCCCGGCGTTTGACCAGAACCGGCGCATCCAGATCGTTTTTCTCCAGCACCTGCCCCATGGACACAGCCCGCCTGACGCGCTTTCCCACAGCTGATTCCGGATCAAGGCAGGGTCGGCGCAGGTCGGCAATATTTTTTTCCCGCATGACCAAATCATTTTCAGTGACCACATTGTTGCGCCCCAGTTTCCGGGCGGCTGTCACCACGGGCAGATAGGCCCGGATCCGGCCGGCAATACTGAGGTTTTCCACCACGTTTCCCTCCACCCGGACAATCACCGTAACTTTTCGGGCATCCAGTATTCGGTTTCCGGCAAACAGAATTTCATATTCAGCCTGACCTTTTGGAAGACTAAGGCTTTCCGGGGGGTTGCGCATTTCAAAGGCCACCTTTTTGGCCCCGAGATGCGAAAGGGCTGACTGCAGGTGCTCGTTGACCACGGTCTGGATCTTTCCCTGAGAAAGCCTGGCCCCGTCATGGCGCACGCATACCTGTTCCGCCCCGCCCCGCTTGATTTTCCGGTCTCCGGAAACAGCCTGCCGCACATAGGCCACAAGCGTTCGGCTTTTATAACACCGGGTTTCTCCCGGATCCGGGGCGGCAAAAAGCGCTGTATCCGCCAACTCCCGGGTTTCGAAGTCAGCAGTCAACTCCGCCACATCCCCGATGGTAAGCATATCCGAGCGGGCCACCACATCGGCTTTAAATGCGACTTCCAGGCCGGAAGCCGAAAAGGGCGCCGCAATAATCAACAACAGGCAACAAAGGAAAGCACGCATAAGATTACGCCAAAAGCTGGGTGGTTTGCTGCAGGATTTCATCCGCGGCCTTCACGGCCTTGGAATTGACTTCATAGGCGCGCTGGCCAGAAATCAGGTCGATCATTTCCTGCATGATGCTGACGTTGGACCCTTCCAGAAACCCCTGGGCAATGCCGCCGAAACCATCATTGGCCGCCTCTCCGAGTATCGGGTCCCCGGATGCGTCGGATTGCTGAAGCAGGTTGTTGCCCAGGCTGATGAGTCCGGCCGGGTTGCCGAAACGGGCCAGTTCTATGGTTCCGATCTCATTGCCGGCGGCCTCGGAGTCAAGAAATGCCGTGACCGTCCCGTCCTGGCCAACAGCGATCTTGGTGGCGTTTTCCGGAATCACGATCTCCGGAATCACGGGATTTCCGTCGGCTGTCACCAGTCGGCCCTCACTGTCTTTTTTAAAGCTTCCGTCCCGGGTATAGGCGGTTTCACCATCGGGCTGCTCCACCTGGAAAAACCCGTTTCCTTCAATGGCCATGTCCAGGTCATTTCCGGTTCTCTGCAGATCCCCGACCGTATGCACCTTTTCCACAGAGGCTGTGCGGGTGCCCAGCCCCACCTGAATGCCGGTGGGCACCTGGGTGTCGGCCGTGGCCGCGCTGCCCACGGCCCGTGCGTTTTGATAAAGCAGGTCCTGAAAATTGGCCCGGCTTCTTTTAAACCCGGTGGTATTGACATTGGCCAGGTTATTGGCAACCACATTGATATTGGTCTCCTGGGCCTCCATACCGGTTGCTGCAGAATATAGAGCTGTAATCATGAGGTTATCCTTGTCATTCTTTGGTTGGTTGACGCTATCCGATCCGCCCGATTTCGCGGGCCTTTTCGCCAAGATCGCTGTAAAGTTTCATGGTATTGAGATAGGCGCTGTAGGCCCGCTGGGTTTCAATGAGCTGCGTGGTCATGCGCATGACGCTGACATTGGAGTGCTCAAGGCTGCCCTGGTGGAGCCGGGCGCCGTCTGCTGCCGGCTGCTCCTGTGCGTCCCCGTCAAGGGCAAAAAGACCGTCCGGCCGCTGATTCAGGGACTGAATATCGGATATCCCATAGATGTCCACCTGCCCGATCTGCACGCCGTCTGCGGTGATCTGCCCCTTTTCGTCAATGTTTACGTCATTGTGCGGCAGGTTCACCGGGCCGTTGCCGCCAACCAGCTGCAACCCGCCCGTGGCGGTTACCAGATTGCCCTCTCCGTCTAAACGAAAGTTGCCCTGACGCGTATAAAAAAATCCGTCTTCCCCGGCCACTTTGAAAAATCCTTCTCCCTCAATGGCCAGGTCCAGACTGCGGCTGGTTTCCACCAGCGGGCCCTGGGAAAAATCAATATACCGGGATGCGGTGCGGCAATAATTCATGCCCTTGCCCGAACCGTTCTGGAGCTGATCATTGATCAGGGATTCAAAGGACAACTGGCTGGCCTTGTAGCCGATATTGCCCGCGTTGGCCAGATTGTTGATCGATGTTTCCATTTTCTGCATCCTGGCAATACCGCCCGAAAGGGCGCTGTAAATTCCTGATCCCATGCATTTTCACCCTTGTTTGGTTAAAACCCGAAAAACCGGCCGTGATTTTAAATCCTTTACAGAATGCTTATCGGCGGCTTGCGGATATGGTTTAGGGACAAACCGCCCGAAAAAACATCCCTGACCGGGGTTATGCGGTTTTGCCTGTCATCCTGGCCAGCAAAAGCATCTGATCTGCTTCCATAAGCGAAACATCCATAATTTCCGAAAGCTCGGCTGCGCCCAGCCCGGAACGTGCCAGACGGGCCACATGCCGGTATTTGGCGGAAACATCATGTGCCGGCATTTTATCAGCTTGCTCAAACCGGGCGCTTAGCTGATCTGAAGTCAGGCTCCGGGCCTGGGTGTCCGTGTTCTCGCAAACGCTTCCGGCCCGGTCTTCCATTTCCCGAAGCCGGCCGTTGAGTTCATTGATCCGGCTGTTTATGGACAAAATCACCCGGCGGCACCAGATGGCAGCGGCCAGGACAACGGCGCAGGCAATGCCCGCCAGACAAAACATAAAGATCACTAGAGTCGTTAGGGAGTCCATTTGCACAATCCTTGAAAACCGCTTCAGGCTATTGGGGCAGCGTTGCCTTTAGCTTGACCAGCGCCTGGCTGTGAAGCTGTGAAATCCGGCCCTCGGAAAGTTCCAGGATGCCGGCAATTTCCTTCTGGGTAAATTCCTCGTAATAAAACAGCGTCACCACAAGGCGCTCTTTTTCCGTCAGGCTGTCAATGGCGCCGGCCAGCATACCCACCAACTCCTTTTTGCCCAGGGAGTCCTCCGGGCTCCGGGTGCGGGGATCCTCGAGCTGATCCATAAACGTATCGCCGCCGGAATCGCCGTCTAGCACCTCATGGAGGCTGACAATTCCCAGGTGGCCGATTTCGTTTAACATCTTGTGATACTGGCCCAATTCCATGTCCATGGCCCCGGCGATCTCTTCTTCCGTGGGCGTCCGGCCCAGATCCTGCTCCAGTTGTTTGATCTCCCGGAGGACCCGGTTGTGCTTTTCGCGCATGGACCGTGAAAACCAGTCCATTTTCCTGAGTTCATCGCGAATCGCTCCCCGGATACGGGTTTCCGCATAGGTTTTAAACATCACACCCCGACACGGATCAAACCGGGCAGCAGCTTCCATGAGACCGTGCATTGCAGCGCTACGCAGCTCGTCCATGGAAACGAATACCGGAATCTGGGGCCGCATCCGGCATACGACAAAATCCACAAAATCCAGGTGGGACCGGATCAGCTCATCTCTTTGATCATATACATTTGCCTGATACATCATTGTGCCTTCCTCTTTTCTACCGGGCTTCGCTGCAGGCCAGCAGCTGTTTCCAGAAAAACTGCTGCGTGCCCTTGGGTGCCAGGGTTTCAGACTCCAATTCCATTGTGTCCACCAGTTCGGCAAAAGCCAGACTCGGCCGGGAATCGGGATACAGCTCTGCAAGGGTTTTTTGCCGGCGCACCGAATCTGTGAAGCGGGAGTCCAGTGGTATAGCGCCCAAAAAATCAATCGAGATGTCAATAAAACGGCTGCTGACCAGGGTGAGCTTGTGATAAACATCCAGCGCCTCGTTCTCCGATGTCACGCAATTGACAATCAGCTTGAATGTTTTTTCATAGTACCGGGTGGAAAGCAGCTTCATCAGGGCGTATACATCGGATATGGCCGTGGGCTCCGGGGTGGTGACCACCAGGATCTCCTGGGCGGCCACATTAAAATAGGTGACGTTTTCGGAAATACCCGCTTCGGTGTCAATGAGCACCACATCAAACTTTCCGTGCAGGGAATCAAGGCCCTCCATCAAAGAAAGCTTCTGATCGGGTTCCAGGCGGGTGTATCGCTGTACCCCTGAGCCGGCGGGCAGGATGGTGATCTGCTCTGCTGCCGGAACCAGGATTTGCTCAAGGGTTTTCTGGCCGGAGAAGAAATGATTCAGATTAAACCTGGGGCTCACACCGAAATACAAATCAATATTGGCCAACCCCAAATCCGCATCAATAATCAGCACCCGATATCCCTGCCGGGCCATGCTCACCGCCAGGTTGGCCACGCAGACCGTCTTGCCCACTCCGCCCTTGCCGCTGGTCACAGACATCACCCGGGCGGTCCTGGGACTTGTTTTGTCCATAAACGTCTCCATTTCAAAATCCCGGCTCAGTTGACGCAGTGTTCCGGCCTGATCCGGGTATCCGGGGTATTCCATTGTGCCACCACCTCTTCAGGGTTAAGAATCATTTCCGCCATGTTGTCCGGCTCGGGAAACAACAAGTCCTCCGGGACCTGCTGACCATTGGTGAAAAAAGAAAGCGGCCGTCCGGCGCAGACAGCTGCATTAAGGATTTGTCCCATCATCTCGCATTCATCGAGCTTGGTGAGCACCAGGCCGGCCGGATCCAGGGAGGAAAACCGGTCAATGGCCATTTCCAGGTCCTGCTGGCCGGTGGTGGCCGACAACACCAGGTGATTTTCCGTTTTCAGGGCCGGATCCAGATATGCGGCCAGTTCATTGCGGCGCATGTCATCTCTCGGGCTTCTGCCGGCTGTGTCCACCAAAATCAGGTCCTTGTCTGCGTGCCTTTGAAAGATATCGGCCAGCTGATCCGGCGAGCGGGCCAGTTCAACGGAAACATCCATGATCTGCCCGTAAATCTTTAATTGTTCGGCTGCGGCAATCCGGTAATTGTCAATTGTGGCAAGGACGATTTTCTTTCCGTAATGAAGCATGGCGCAGGCCGCCACCTTGGCAATGGTTGTGGTTTTGCCGACGCCCGTGGGCCCCATGAAAACAAGGCGCCGCTGACCGTGCAGACCCGCGGACAAGGGATTTTCAATCCGGATATGATCACGGATGCCGCGAATGAGTAAATCCCTGGGGTCCGGATCCTGACCGGCCAAAAATTCGTCTTCATGTCGACATGCCGACTCTGCAAGCAACTCCAGCACTGAATCGCTGATGCCCAGCCCGGACAGGCCCGGCAGCCTTCCGCCCTGCGCTGGTCCGGCCGGCAACCCCCTTTCCATCCGGCCTTCCCATCTGGCCACCTTTTTGGATAGATTTTCAAAAGAGCGCTTCATTTGCCGAAATTCCGCCATCAGCCCGCTATCTTCCGGCGGATTTCCGCTGTCCGGATCCGGCGAGGATGCGGCCGGTTTCCGGGTTTTTTCCAGAACCTGCTGGAAACCGGTTCCGGCCGTATCCGAAGAGGCCGGGGACAAATCCGCATCCACAGCTGCAGTCACTTCAATGCCGGAGCGGTTGACCCGCCCCTGCTTGCTGTCTGCCAGGCTTCGGGTGGATAAAATCAGCGCATCCGGCCCCAGGGCTTTTTTGACTTTTTCGATGGCCGAACGCATATCCGCTGCTTCAAAGACTTTAACCTGCATTGAACCTCACCGTGCCCAGGGATTGAATTTTGACCTGCGGGGCCACCTCGTTATGGGAAATAACCGTCAGGTTGGGAAAATATCGTTCGGTCAATTTTTTGACATGGAGTCGGATTGCCGGCGGACAGAGCAATACCGGGCTGGCGCCGCCGGTGAATTTCTCCATTTGCCGGCCGATGCCTTCCAGAAGGGATCGGACCTTTTTGGGCTCAAGGGCCAGCGCGCCCCCCTGTCCGCCTCTTTGAACCGAACCGGCAACGGTTTCTTCCACGTCGTGATCCAGGGTGATTAGCGCAAGGGTATCGCCTTCACCCGCCACTGATGCCGTAATCTGACGCGCCAGGGCCTGTCGGACGTATTCGGTGAGTTGATCCGGGTCCTGGACAGCAGGCGCCCAGTCGGCCAGGGTCTCAAGAATGGTTCTCAGATCCCGGATGGATACATTTTCCCGTAACAGATTCTGCAGCACTTTCAACACGCCTCCAAGGCTCATGAGATTGGGTATCAGTTCATCGATCAGCTTGGGGTAACTCTTGGAAATATTATCAAGCAAGTTCTGTGCCTCTTGTCTGCCGAGCAACTCGTGGGCGTGCCGTTTGACCACTTCACTGATATGCGTGGCCATCACCGTGTTGCAGTCCACCACTGTATAACCGGCCATCTGGGCCCTTTCCTTCTTGTCTTCGGAAATCCACACCGCAGGCAGGCCGAAAGCGGGTTCCACTGCAGAAACGCCCTTGATTTTCTCGGTTGCCCCGCCCGAGTCCATGGCCAGGAAATGACCCGGGGTCATCTCTGCGGATGCAATGGAAACCCCCTTTAGCAGCAGCCGGTATTCATTGGGCTTTAACTGCAGATTGTCCTTGATATGCACCGGCGGCATAATAAAACCCATGGAAAGCGCAAACTGCTTGCGGATCGACCGAATGCGGCCGAGCAGCTCGCCGTCCTGGGAGGCGTCCACAAACCGGATCAGGCCGTAGCCCACCTCCAGTTCCAGCAGATCCACGCTCAGCAATTGTTCGTAATCCTCTTCCGCCTCGGTTTCGGGTTTTTCCGGCTGGACTTCGGCTTCGGCCTGATCAGCTTTCTGCTGCTTGCCAACAAAATGGGCCATGGTTAACAAAAGCAGGGAAAGCACAAGAAACGGCAGGAAAGGCAGTCCGGGAATCAGGGCAAAACCGAGCAAAATCCCGCCCACAACCCAGATGGCCCGGACATGAACGCTGAACTGATTTTTCAACTGGCTTCCGAAATCGCCCAGCCCGCCGCTTCGGGAAACCAGAATGCCCGCCCCGGTGGAGATCACCAACGCAGGAATCTGGCTGACCAGACCGTCTCCGATGGTGAGGGTGGTATAGTTCTGGGCGGCCTCGCCAAGCGGCATGTTCTGCTGAAGCACGCCGATAATAAACCCGGCGCAAACATTGATCATGGTAATAACAATGCCGGCAATGGCATCGCCGCGCACAAACTTGCTGGCCCCGTCCATGGCCCCGAAAAAGTCGGCTTCATTGGTGATATTCTCGCGCCGGGTGCGGGCCTGTTCTTCATTGATAAGACCAGCGTTTAAATCCGCGTCAATGGCCATCTGCTTGCCGGGCATGGCATCAAGGGTAAACCGCGCCGACACTTCAGCCACCCGGCCCGCGCCCTTGGTGATCACGATAAAATTAATCACCACCAGGATCAGAAACACCACAATGCCCACCACGTAATTGCCGCCAACAACAAACTGTCCGAATGACTGGATGACCTTGCCCGCGGCAAATTCGCCGGTATGGCCCTGAAGCAGGATCAGACGGGTGGAGGCCACGTTCAGGGAAAGGCGAAACAGGGTGGTGACCAGCAGCACCGTGGGAAAAATGGAAAATTCCAGGGATCGTTGCACATACAGGGTGATGATGAGAATCATCAGGGCCACGGTGATATTCAGGGCCAGAAACAAGTCCAGCAGCATCGGGGGCATGGGAATGATCATTACCAGCAGAATCATCACCAGTCCCAGGGACACAAATACATCGCTTCGGAAAAAAATCCGGTCCCACCGCTGCGCCATTATTTCACGAATCATTTCTTTTCCCCGTTTTTCAGGCTGTATACGTAAGCCAGAATTTCAGCCACTGCCTTAAACATGTGCTCCGGAATCCGGGCCCCGATTTCCACTTCATACAAAGACCGTGCCACAGGCGGATTTTCCACAACCGGCACATTGTGTTCAGACGCGATTTCCCGGATGCGCCGGGCCATGTGGTCCGAACCCTTTGCCAGTACCTCGGGGGCATCCATTTCCTGACGCCTGTAGGAAAGGGCCACCGCGTAATGGGTGGGATTGGTGATGATCACATCCGCTTTGGGCACATCCTCCATCATCCGCCGCCTGGCCATATCCCGCTGAATGGCGCGAACCTTCTGCTTAAGCTGTGGGTCCCCCTCGGTTTCCTTGTTTTCCTCCTTGACCTCCTGTTTGGTCATTTTCATCTTTTTTTCCATCTCCCATTTGGAAAAGATGTAGTCGACCAGGCCAATAAAGGCCAGCAGCAGACAGCACTTGACCAGAATCACAAACACCACGTCCGCCATAAAGGAAACAACCCCGGGAAGCGCAACACCGGCAAGGCCCATGAATTCATCAAACCGGCCAATCAGGGTCCAGTATGCCAGCACACCCACAAGAATAATTTTACCGAAGGATTTCAGGGCCTCAAAGGCAGAGCGCTTGGATATCATCCGGCCCAGGCCCTTGATGGGATCGAGCTTGCTCAGATCCGGCTGAAGGGGCTTTGCCGTAAACAACACCCCCACCTGCAGATATCCGGCAAGCACCCCCAGCACCAGGCCCGTGAGCAGCAGGGGCCAGACAATGGCCGCACATCCGGAAATGATAAAAACCATCATGGGACGCATGGAACCCACCGATACCGGCAGCTCGCTGCAGGTGCGCCAGAAAAAGGCCAGAAAGGCCTGCAAATCCGACCAGAAAACCGGAGCATAAAAAGACCAGAGCACCAGCAGGCCGGTTAAGAGCATGGCGGTGTTGACCTCGCGGCTCTGGGCCACCTGCCCTTTCTCCCGAAACTCCCGGCGCCGCTTTTCAGTCGGGTCCTCGGTTTTTTCCTGCTGCTGTTCCTCGGCCATTTCAAATCCCCTTTAACCCATTTGCAAAATGCGCATGAGCTTGTCCGGCAGTTGGGAAAACTCCCGCTCCAGGAGCACAAAGGCCAGTTCCGCGCCCAGACCCAAGAAAATCAGGGCCAGGGAAATGTTGATGGGAAAAGACAAAAGAAACACCTGAAGCTGGGAAAAAACCCGGGACATGATGCCCAGGATAAACATGGAAACCATAAGCACCGCCATCACCGGCGCCACCAGCTGCAGTCCCAAAACAAACATCTGGCCGGTCAAATCCATTAAAAACAGAACCGCTCCGCCCTCCATGTCCAGATTTCCCGGGGGCATCACCTCATAGGAACGGGCCATGACACGGATGACCAGGTGGTGAATATCCAAGGCCAGAAAAAGAAGAATGGCAAAGACGTTCTGGAACTGGGAAAGCAGCGGAATCTGCTGCTGATGCTGGGGGTCGAGGATATTGGCGGCTGCAAAGCCCATCTGGTAGCCCACGATGGTTCCCCCGAACTGGACGGCAAAAAAAATCAGCTGGATTACAAAACCCAGCAGAAACCCAAGCATGGCTTCCTGGGCCATCAGGAAGATCAATCCGGCCGGGGTTTGGTCAATGACCGCAAGGGAGATATCCAGCACAGGAAACAGCAGCACCGCCAGGCCTGCGGCCACCCCGAGCCGAAGGCGCATGGCCGCCTGAGAGGCGGTAAAAATGGGAAGCGATCCCATAATCGCCGCCATGCGGGATAAAATCACCAGAAACACATACCAGGTCTCGATTTCAAAAAGTTCAACTGCCAATGATCATGTTTCCGAAAATTTCATGGGCCAGGCCCAGCACGATATTCAAAATCCAGGGCACGGCAATGACCAGGGCCACCAGGACCGCCACGATCTTGGGGGCAAAGGTCATGGTCTGCTCGTTGATCTGGGTGGCGGCCTGAAATATGCTCACCACCAGCCCCACCACAAGCCCGGCGATCATCATGGGCGAGGCCGCCAGCAGCACGGCGGTCACCGCCCGCCGTATGAGTTCCACAACCATTTCTTCAGTCATATGAAAATCCCTTTTCCCCGAATTGCTCCGGATTGCATTTTTCATTTCCGTAAAAAATCTCAGAGGGTAAGGTCAAACGTCCAAGATCAAGGCGCGCAAATTCTGAGGCATGCAGCATACTTTTGTACGTGAAATGACGAAGGATGCAGCGCAACGCAGATATTGGGCGTTTAACCTTACCCTCAATAGAATCCCTGCACCAAAGAACCCACCACCAGATTCCATCCGTCAACGAGCACAAACAACAGCACTTTAAAAGGCAGGGAGATGATAATGGGCGGCAGCATGAGCATGCCCATGGTCATGAGCACCGAGGCGGTGATCATATCGATAACCAGAAAGGGCACAAAAATCATGAATCCGATCTGAAAGGCACGCTTGAGCTCGGAAAGCATAAACGCCGGAATCAGAGTAATAATTGAAATATCCTCCCTGGTTTCCGGGACCTGCTCGTTTCCGGAAATCTGTCTCATCAGCACCAGATCCGCCTCCCGGACCTGACCGAACATGAACTCGCGCATGGGAATGGCGGCTGTCTCCAGGGCCCGGCGGCCTTCAATCTCCTCCTGGAGATAAGGCTGGAGCGCCTCTTCATTGATCTGGGTAAAAACCGGGGCCATAATGAAAAGCGTCAAAAACATGGCCAGACCGATGATAATCTGGTTGGGCGGCATCTGCTGGGTGCCCATTGCCTGACGCAGAAAGGAGAGCACAACGACAATGCGGATAAACGAGGTGGTCATCAGCAAAATGGCCGGGGCCATGCTCAGCACTGTGAGCAGCACCATGATCTGAATCACTGTTGAAATCTGTCCCGTTCCCCCGCCGCCGTCCATCTGAAGCGTCAGGGCCGCAGGTTCCTGTGCTGCGGCATTGCCTGCGGCACAGAGCCATATGGCCGCAACGGCCAGGCCGATACGGACCCAGTGCGCACCCTTCATGATTGGACCTCATCATGGCTGCGGAGGTGTTTTTCAAACTGCCCGGTCGTATTGGCCGCTGCATCAAAATGGTGCAGCAGTTCCATCCGGTCGTTGCCCAATCCCAGAAGCAGGCGCTGGCCGTCAACCTCCACCAGGCACAGCGCTTTTCTCCCGCCCATGGGACGCGATTCCATAACCCGGATACGCCCGCCCTGACGTTTTTCCAGCAGCCGGAAACCTTTTCGGCTCAATGCATGGAAAAGCAGCATGATCCCGATGACAATGGCCATGGCCACGGCCAGCTTTATCCCGGATCGAAACAGGCTTAACGGCTCGGTCTCTGCCGCGCAAAGATCTGCGGGCACAATCAATAAAAAGAAAAACAACAGCCTGGCCATGGACGCTACCTCAGCTTCTCGATGCGTTCAGACGGACTGACCACGTCAATTAAACGCAGGCCGAATTTCTCATTGACCACCACAGCCTCGCCCCTGGCAATAAGCCGGGAATTGACATACAGGTCCAGGGGTTCGTCCGCCAGTTTGTCCAGCTCAATGACTCCGCCTTCTTTCATCTGCAGAAAATCCTTGATCAGCATCCGTGCCCGTCCCACTTCCACGGAAACCTGCAAGGGAACATCGAGTAGAAAATCAATCCCTTTGGCCTGATTGTCACCGTTTCCCCCATTTCCTGCCGCTGATTCCAGCCGCCGCCGGGATGCATCTGTCCGGGAATCCTGCGAGTCCTGTGCAGGGTCTGCTGCATCTTGTTTCTTGCTATCCGCCATGATTTACTCTCCTGCGACTTCCTGTTTGACGAGGCGGACGACCTTTTTGCCGTCCTTTACCCCGGGTTGGGCGCCAAATTTGGGCTGCGCGCCGGCCATAACAGTGACCGGACACTGTTCATCATAATCCAGGCCGATAATATCTCCCTTATCCAGGCTTAAAATTTCCCCGATTGTGAGAATCAAATCCCCCCACACGGCGGAAACCGAAATTTCCATTTTCTCTGCCTCCTTTGTCAAAAACCGACTCCATGAGGCTTCCTTTTTGTCCTCGGCAAGCTGCAGGCCTTCGTTGCGCAGCCGCTCCTTGAATGGCTCCAGGGAGAAATAAGGAATCACGAGCTGGATTTTTCCCTCCAGGTCTCCCACCTTTACGAAAAAGCTGACCTGGATGACCTCGGTTTCCGGGGCCAGGATGTTTAACATCTTCCAGTTGGTCTCCACCCGGGTGATCCGGGTAGCAAGCTGTTCAAGGGGCTCGAACGCCCGGTTGAAAACCCGGCAGCCTTCGGCCATCAGGCCCTTGATGATATTGGCCTCAATGGCGCTGACATCCCGGTCAAATGTCATAAACTCGACACCGCCGGGCATGCCGAACATCACTTCCACCATGCCGAAGCAAAGTGCCTTGTCATAGACAATCAGCGCGTTGCCCTTCAGCGGTTCCAAAGACATCACCCCAAGCAGCCCGGCTTTTTCCTGGCTGACAAGAAAATCTTCAAAAAACCGGGACAAAATTTCCGCCCTGGATACGGTCACGCCCTGCTGAAGGCTGTTGGAAAGAGCAATGGAATAATAACGGGCAAAGGAATTAAACACGATGTCCAGGTTGGCGATCCGCCACTTGCTGTAATTCTGGCCCCGGATCAGGTCAATGCTGGAAACCCGCTTCTCCGCCCTGGATGCGGCAGCCGAAGACATGCCGTCGGCAGGGCCTCCGGAAGCGGGCTCGATTTGCCCGTCATCAAAAGCCAAAAGCAGCTCGTCAATTTCTTCCTGTGTTAAAATCCGTTCCACTGGACGCCTCTTTTTTTGTTATTGAACGACAAAATCAGTAAAATAAAGATTGGTAACCTCACCCTTGCCGGCAAGAGACCGGATCTTGGCCAGAAGATCAGCCTTGAGCTGCATTTTGCCCTGAAGGTCCTTGACATCATCGTATTTCCTGTTGCCCAAAAGCAGCAGCACGGAATCGGTGATCTGGGGTATGCGTTTTTTAACGGATTCGCTGCTGGTCTTGTCCCGGACCTCCAGGGTGATGCCCACTTTCAGAAAACGGGTGCTGTCCCGATGAACGATATTGACCACAAAATCATCCATCTCCACCAGGGGGCCCAGCTCGGTTTTATCCCTGCCGGTATCAGACTGCCGGGCTTCGGCTGAACCTGTTGTGTTCAATGCGCCCAGCAGATAAAATCCCGTACCCGCTGCAACAAGTAAAATCAACAAAACCGGCACCCCGATGAAAAGCAGCCGCTTGACTGGACTGGCGGTTTTCTCCGGTGCTTGTTTTTCCTTTTCCTTTGCCATGACGGCCACTCCTTGGTTCAATGATTAAGGCAATCTTTCAACAATGATGAATCGCAACACCCGGCATCCGGGAATTTGTTTAAAAGGGCAGCTGATCGCTGGAATCCACCAGAAAAGGCAGCTCCTGCCGGTAATCACCGCCGGTTTCCAAAATGAACTCCACCCGCCGGTTCAGAGCCCGGTTTTCCGGAGTATCATTGGGCACCAGGGGTTTTTGGTCCCCGTATCCCACCGCAGACAAACGATCCAGGGAGAGCAGTTCATTTTGGGCAATGAATTTCACCACCCCGATTGCCCGCTGGGCGGACAAATCCCAATTGGTCTGATCCCGTGCACCAAAGGGCTGGCTGTCGGCATGGCCTTCGATGCGGACCTGAAACGGCAGGGGCTTGACCAGGCGGGCCACTTTTCCCAGCACAGGCTCGGCTTCTTTTTTCAGCCGGGTGGAGCCCAGGTCAAAGAGCACCTTTTCCTTGATCCTGAGCACAATGGCACCGCGATCCTTGACCAGCTCAATGTCTTCATCCAGTTCAAGCTTTTGCAGGTCCAGCAGCATTTTCCGGTATACGCTCTGGAGCATTTCCAGGGGAATGGGCTCGATTTCCGGGACAATGACATCGGTCTGGGTTTCTTCCGGGGGCTTGTTTTCCATGATGCCGAATGCCCCCTGCAGGGAGACCACAGCGCGCTGGAACTTGACCTTGTCCATTTCCGCCATGGAAAGCATGAGCACAAAAAAGGTCAGCAGCAAAGTGACCATGTCGCTGTAAGTCACCATCCAGGCCGGGGCTGACGGCCCGTTGCTTTCTTTGTTTTTTTTCTTTCTTTGGACGGCCATGACAATGTCCCCGCAAAATGGCTATTTTTTCTTTTTTTTCTGAAACACGCTCTGCCGGTCCTTGGGCTGGAGGTAGGCGTGAAGCTTCTGTTCCATGACCCGGGGGTTTTCCCCGGCCAGAATCGAGTTCATGCCTTCCACGATCAGCTCCTTTTTGAGCAGCTCGTGCTGGGACCGGGTCTTGAGTTTCCCGGACATGGGCAGAAAAATCACATTGGCCGCAACAGAGCCGTAAAATGTGGTCAGCAGCGCTATGGCCATGGCCGGGCCAATGGTGGAGGGATCATCCATGCTCTGGAGCATCTGCACCAGTCCGATCAGGGTGCCCACCATACCGATAGCCGGAGCATAAGTGCCCAGAGCAGCGAAAATCTCGGCCCCGCTTTCATGACGTTCACGGATATAGTCGATTTCCCGGACCATCATATGCTCCAGGGCTTCGGGCTCATGGCCGTCAGCAGCCATCTGCAGGCCCTTGACCAGAAACGGGTCCTCCACCTGCTTGGCCATGGCCTGCAGCGAAAGAAGCCCTTCTTTTCTGGCCTTGCCGGCAAACTCGGTTAACTGCTCAATGAGCTGCAGAGGCGGGACTTCCTTGTAAAAAAAGGTCTTCTGCGCCACGGAAAAAGCCCGGCGCACCTCGCCAAAAGGATAGTGCACCAGAAGGGCGCCAAGGGTGCCCCCGGCAACGATCATGATGGACTGGGGTTCGACAAAAACCATAATGCCGCTGCCGCTCATGATCGCCATAAGCATCAGTCCGAAAGCAGCCACAATACCCAGAAGCGTTGAAAAATCCATAAACAAGATCTCCTTTTCGCCTCTTTGGCTTGCAAGCTTCATACCAAACCAAGAAAAACAGGACGGACAGAAAGGCACCAATGGCAAACAAGAGGGATGTCTTCAGGCTTTGAGTGATTTTACGGAATTTTTTTGTTTTTCCAAAAGGTGTCGGCGCGCCGGACAATAAAATAAAAAGGGCCGGTCCTGACAGACCGGCCCTGCGAAAAAGACAAATTTTTGACTTGACCTCTACCGCTTGATATTGATCACTTCACTTAACATCTCATCCGTTGTGGTAATGGTCTTTGAGTTGGCCTGAAACGAGCGCTGGGTGGTGATCATCCGGGTAAATTCCTCGGCAATGTCCACGGTGGACTGCTCCAGAGAGTTGGAAAAAATCCGGCCGAAACCCGCTCCCGGGGTTCCGATATCCGCAGGCCCGGAATCCCGTGTGGGGGAGTAGAGGTTGTTGCCCAGCTTTTCCAGGCCGTTTTCATTGGCAAACTTGCCCAGGGCCAGCCGGGCCAGGGAGCGGGATTCGCCATTGGAGTAAGTGCCCGTGATAATCCCTTCGTTGTCCACGCTGATATCATTGAGATACCCGGAGCTGTAGCCGTCTGACTGCTGGGTGACCACCCGGGATTCAGTGGCAAACTGGGTTAAGTTCATGCTGTAGCCCAGGGGATCTCCCTGGCTGGAACCGTTGTCCCACACCAGCTTGTCTTCTGCTATGCTGACTTCCGGCCACGCGCTTCCCATATCCTGCTGCGTCTGGCCGTTAATGGTATTGAGAAGACCGGAATCATCAAAACCAACATTGCCGGTGCCAACCCGGACCTGATCAATTTCGCCTTCTGAATCCAGGGAGATGTCCTCAGCGGTGAAAATGCCCGCGGCCATGTCCAGTTCTGACCCGGCCACCACCTGATTATACTCCCATTGATTGAGATCGGTTTTGCTGAAATAGGTGGTAATCAGATGGGTATTGCCCAGAGTATCATATACCTCCGATGTGGTGGCAAAGTCCGATGAGGCCACGGGGTTGTTGATATCCCACCCGTCGCCGTCATAGTGGCTTATCAGATTTCCAACTGCCGTGCCCCCGTCTTCCAGGAAACCGGATCCGGTATCCAGGGTGTCACCGGCTTCGGTGGTCAGGGTGAGCGTCTCTGTAACATTATCATAGGAAGCTGAAAGATTGGACGCGGTATTTAACACAGTGGCAAGCTCATCCGCGTCTGTTACGTCTCCCCAACCGGCTCCGACTGAGGAAAAATCAAAGTCTCCATCAACAAGCCCGGTGCCGTTTATAATGATATCAACCCCGTCCACACTCCCGGCCTGTCCACCCGTAATGCCGATGGCCGCCTGACCCGGGGTAGCGGCCTTGTTGGTGTCCGTGTTGGCATTGAGGTTGGTTGTCAACTCCACCATGGAAGATGCTTCTCCGGGCACAGAGGAGCGGGTATTGATCTGGATATCACCGGCCAGGTCCTGGAACTCGCCGCCTCCAATATGGTCATAGCCCTGCACCACATAATTTTCGGGGTTGACCATGTAGCCTTCCTCGTTTAGCCGGAAAGCCCCGGAGCGGGTAAAGCTGCTGGCCTGGGCATCCGGGTTGCGGACCATGAAAAAGCCGGTGCCCTCGATGGCCAGGTCCAGGCTGGAACTGGTGCTTTCAATGGAGCCCTGGGTGAAAATATCATCCACAGTGGACAGCCCCGAGCCTCTTCCCACCTGGCTGGTTCCGCCCGAGCCCGATACCGTGTCCGGGATCAGGTCTGCAAATAGCGTTCTGCTGGCCTTGAAACCTGCGGTGTTGGAGTTTGCCAGGTTGTTTCCGATCACGCCCATGGCGCTGGAAAAGGATCGAAGCCCGGAAATGCCGCTGTTCATTGCACCGCCTAAACTCATGGTCGTATCTCCTGTTTTATAAGGGTAAATTCATTTTTTGCGTTCATTGCCCGGGCGCGTCAAAATTATGACATGCCCGGATATCCCGTGTCGTGTTACCGCACCCGGGTGATTTCCGAAACCTGCACCGGCCCGTTGTCGGTCAGCAGAGTCTGATCTGAATCCGAGAAATCCGCACCGGTAATCCGGCTTTCCACCAGAGCCCGGCCCTCGGTTTCCTCGCCATCGGCGTTTTTGCCCACAGCCGAAAAACTGTATTTCCCCGGGTCAAGGGGTTGGCCCGAACTGCTGGTGCCATCCCAGGTCACCCAGTTCTCTTCGCTTCCCGGGGCAGGCGCTTCGACCCTGCCCACGGTCTGGCCGTTTTCATTTTGAATATAAAGGGTGGCTGACTCCACGGAATCCTGGAAGGAAAAACCCAGTTGGGCCTGCTCGCCGTCAAAAACAAAAGCATTGTCATTGACCACCACATTCCGGTCAATAAGCGAGAGCGCAGAGAGCCGTCCGAATTCCGAGGACAGGGTGTTGATGGACGCCATGCTTTCACTGATGTTGGTGAGCTGCTCCAGTGAACTAAACTGGGCCAGTTGGGCGGTAAATTCAGTGGGGTCGCTGGGATTGAGCGGATCCTGGTGTTCCAGCTGGGAAACCAGGAGTTTTAAAAAATCGTCTTTGCCCAGATCCTTGGCCGCCAGCTTGGATGCCTCGGCTGCACCTGCTGACCCGGTTGACTGCTGGAGCGTTTCAATGGCGTTCATTTGCTTTTTTCCTCCTTGACTTATACCCGCAGGCTCAGACCCGAAGCCTGATTGTAAGCCGCCGGGTTCTCAGATTCCGCTGATTGGGCCAAACGGTTTTCATCGGATTCCGCTTCACCGTTGAAAGTTCTCCGATCGGCCGGAAAATCCCCTTCCTGGTCCTCAAAGCCGGAAGCATTCTGATCCGTGCCGGAATCCACGCTGACCTGAAGGCCCGAAAGATCAATGCCCTGATCGGCCAGTGACTGATGCAGGGCCGGCAGGTGCCGCTCCAGAATGGCGGCCACCTGCTGGTTCTGGGGATGAAGGTGAACGTGCAGGCTCCCCTGCTCAGAAACGAGTTTGACCTTCACGCTGCCGAGCTCCGGGGGGTGAATCTGAATGGTCATATTGCCCGATCCCTGGCGCACACCGGTAAACAGGCGCACGGAAACCTGGTTGACCACCTGATTTTCCGCTGCCTTTACCTGGCTGTCAAACGAAGCCCCCCCGGGCTGAACCACATTGGCGGCATTTTCCACCCGCTCAAGCAACCCGGTGGTCGTGGCCGACGTATTCATGTTCACACCAGTCGGGCCGCCGCCGTCCTTTAACAGGTTCTGTCGGTTTTCCGTCCTTTCCGCGGCCACGGCTTTTTCCATGTTGCCGGAGACCAGGGAGTCGAGCATGGCCCGGAGATTATCAGAACCGGATTCCTGTTGAGGCCGGGCGGTTCGCCCGGTCTTGGCGGAATTTTCAATCAATTGAAATTCATCGGATTTCTCTGATGCCTGAAGCCGGACCTGCAGGGAATTCGTGTCTTCGGGCAGTTCGTTTCCCCGGGCGGTTTTGGCTGCCAATTCCTGCAGGGCCTGCATGGCCGTATCCGCGGACAGACCGGCATTGGCAGCACCTGCCGCACCTTGTCCCTGAACGGAATTTTTCAATACTACCGGGGTTTCCGGCATCAAATGATAAGAGCGCTCTGCAGTTGCCTGGCTGCCTCCCTGAGAATCGATGCGGCCCGCCCGGCCCCCGGATTCCGGAACGTTTTTCTGCCCGTTCTTTAAATTGTCCACCAGGGACTGCAGCAGCACGCGCATGGATTGACCCGTTTCAGACCGGCTGTCGTGTCCGGCCGGTCCACCTGCTATTTGTGCCACGATCCGGCGAATCTCGCTGTCCGGTCCTGAATTCATGGCATCTTCAAACACGGCCGTTAAATCGCCGTTCTGCCCGGCGCTTTGGCCAAAACCGCCGTTGACAAGCAGATTTTCCAGAACCCGGGCCTGGCCTGAACTGTTCCCGCGGCCCGGCATATCAACCCGCCCGTCGGGGTCAAAAGCAGAATTCAGAATGCCGGCCGAAAGCCCGTTCTTTTCCAGAAAGTCAAGGATCTGTCCCAGCAATTGCTCCATCTCCCGATCTGAAATCACCTGGGATTGCCCCCCGGTTCCGGCGGTCTCCATGACCTTGCCGCCCTCTGACCCCGCCGTCCGTACAAGCATTTGCCAAAAATTGGCTGCGTTGTGGGCATCCTTGCCGGCGCATCCGCCCTCAGTGCCAGGGCCCTGGAGGCAATCCCGGGAGGTAGCGGTGTTTGCGTGCATTAAACCAAGCTGCGAAAAGATCATGCTGTTTTATCCCTGTCTATCCAAGAATCCGGTTTTTTGTGCTTACGGATTGAGCCGGCCCAGGGAGGTACTGTAGGCCACGGCTGTTTCCTGTTCCATGTTGTCTAATATCTCGCCTGCGTATTTATCCCGCATCATGGAGAGAACCGATACCGCCAGATCCTTGTCCATGGCCGCCAGACTTGCTGCTGCGCCGGCGGGATTGCGTTTCTGATAGATTTTGCTGAGCTGTTTGACTTTTTCATTTTCCGTCTGCTCTTTTTCAGCCAGCATTTGGTCAAGTTTTGAACGAAGTGTCTTTAGCTGCTCGATTTTCTTATCGACCTCCTCCTGCAAAATCTTTAATTCATTTTCGCGCCGATCCAGCTGCCTTTCCCGCTCAGCGAATTTCCTCCGCTCCTGCTGGAGCCGGTCCAACATCCTGCGGGCCTCGGTGCCGATGTCTTCGCACTCAAAAATTACCTCCGGCTCCTGGGCCCGGGCATCTGGTGCAGCCAGGCCAGCCAGGGCCACTGCCGCCATACAGACAATCACCTGCAGACCGAGCTTCATTTTCCCCCTCCGAATCCCAGAATTGCCACCTCATCTGTTATCAGGCGCTCCTGGCGGGCCTGATTTTTCTCTTCCGCATCGCTGCGTTTTTGCCTGAGCTTTTCCAGAATTCGCTTTTTCTGCCTGGCCTTTACCAATTTCTGCTGCTTTTCGGCCACCGCTGCCTCGGCCCGGGCCTGTTTTTCCTCCAGCCGGCGCAACTGATCCTGTTTTGCACATATACACTGTTGGTACAAAAGCACCTCTTCCATACGAAAATGGCCGGCCTTGGCTGATTCAAGCTCCAGGCAGAGGCGCTGTCTTTCCTTTTCCGCCTGCCTGCGCGCTTCGGCCACCGCGTTTTTATGCTCCATGGCAACCACAACCGCCTGATGTGCCTGATCGGAAAGCCGTTTCCGGTAATCCAGCAGGGACTGGAGTTTAAACGATTTCATCAAGTCTCCTTTTCAAACAGTTTTTTCATCTGCTTCCGGGTCTGCTCCATGGTGGCTTGTTCGGACAAATCCTGACGCAGAAAATGGTTTACCGGCTCGATGAATTTCAGGGCATTGTCGATTTTCGGGTTGCTGCCGGGCTGGTAGGCGCCGATATTGATCAGGTCCTCCTGTTCGGCATATACGGCCAGGATTTCCCGGATCCGGGCGCTGTGCCGCGCATGCGGCTCATCCACCAGCCGGTTCATGACCCGGCTGGTGGAATGCAGCACATCAATGGCCGGGTAGTGGTTTCTGGCCGCGATATCCCTTGACAGGACAATATGACCGTCGAGTATGGAGCGTACCGCGTCTGCCACGGGCTCATTCATGTCGTCGCCTTCCACGAGCACTGTAAAAAGGCCCGTGATACTGCCCATGTCTGAAAAATTGCCCGCGCGTTCCAGCAGCTTGGGCAGGCGCGAAAAAACCGAGGGTGTATATCCCTTGGTGGTGGGCGGCTCGCCCACAGCCAGCCCGATTTCGCGCATGGCCATGGCAAAACGAGTCACTGAATCCATCAGCAGCAGCACGTGCTTGCCCTGGGCACAAAAATATTCCGCCACGGACATGGCAATAAACGCCCCGCGCATGCGCAGAAGCGGGGACTGATCCGAGGTGGCTGTCACCACCACGGAGCGGGCAAGCCCGTCCTCGCCCAAATCGTCTTCGATAAACTCCCGCACTTCCCGGCCCCGTTCACCGATCAGGGCAATCACATTGACATCCGCCCGGGTGTTGCGGGCCATCATTCCGAGCAGAACGCTTTTGCCCACGCCCGAGCCGGCCATGATGCCCATTCTCTGGCCTGTACCGCAGGTCAGCAGACCATTGATACTCCGGACCCCCAGGTCCAGGGGGTCATTAATGGGGCTTCGTTCCATGGGACTCGGCGGAGCCTGATAGAGCCGGCGATAATCCGTATATTCAATGGCCCCTTTGCCGTCCACAGGGTTTGCCATGGCATCCACCACCCGACCCAGCATATCCGGGCCCACCTGGATATGGGCGCTGGCATCCATCACCCGGATCAGGCTTCCGGAACCCAGACCGTGCATTTCCCCCAGGGGCATGAGAAGGGCCGACTGGTCCCTGAACCCAACCACCTCGGCCCATATGCACTGGCCGCCGTTGAGGGGCATGATCTCGCACAACGAACCAATGGTCGCACTGGGGCAATGGCCTTCTATGACCATGCCCACAATCCGGGTGACTTTTCCCCGAACCCGCATGGGATTAAACTGCTTAAGGGAGCTGACAACACGATCCATGATCAGACAACCGCCCTTTTGAGATGCTGCTCGATTTCCCCGAGCTGGGACTCGATTGTGGCATCCACATCCCCGCCCCGGGATTCAGCCTTACACCCGCCAGGGGAAATATTTTCATCAGAGATGAAATAAATGTTGCGCAGCCCCTTCATGGCCGCCAGAAAAAGGGGTTCATGGTCTTTGACCATTTCCAGATCATCGGGATGCACACGGATATAATATTCGTCATCTGCCACCGCCGCCTCCAAAGCACCGGCCACAGTGCTGACAATAATGTCCTTTTTTTCCGAAATCTCCCTGTGGATCACCTGCCGGGCCACGCCCATGATCAGCCGGACCATGTCTTCGCGGCTTTTTAAAAGCAGAGACTCGCGCAGCCGGCTGATCTGCTCCAGAGCTTCGGCAAGGGCCTGGGCGCTTGTGTGCAGTTTTTTTTCCGCTTCGGCCCGGCCCTCTTTTTTGCCCCGGGTATAGGCTTCCTTTTTTACCGCCTCCAGATCAACGGCAGATTCCGGGTTCTTTACATCATCGGGTTCAGACAATTCAGGGGCTGTTTCGGTCATGGCCGGGCCTTGATCCCGGCGCGGTTTTTCAGCCGGTTTGGCATCGCCGGGTTTGGGTTCGCTTTTATCCGTTGCTTCGGCTGCAGGCCACAGGGGAACAAAAAGGCCCTCTCCCATGCCCCCGGCCTGTTCCAGATCGGCAAAACGAACCGGCTGACACGCAACATCGCTTCCTGCATGAAATATTCTAGACAAGGGTTTCCTGTCCTTTCCCCGGCAAGACCAGCTGACCTTCCTCTTCGAGCCGCAGGGCGATTTTGACGATACTTTGCTGGGCCCGCTCCACGTCTGACAGCCGCACCGGACCCAGGGCTTCCAGGTCTTCTGCGATAATTTCAGCCGCCCGTTCACTGATGTTGTGGTAAATCTTTTCCTTGATGCCTTCAGGCGAGGTTTTCAATGCCAGGGTGAGGGTTTCATTTTTGACCTCACGCAGGATTTTCTGCATGCCGCGGTTATCAATATTGCTCAGGTCCTCAAAGGTCACCAGGGAATTGCGGATGGTTTCCGCGGTTTCCGCGTCGACCTCCTCAATGCCGGATAAAATCTGCTGTTCCAGGTTTTTCTCCATTCGTGTCAAAATTTCGACAACTTTATCCACACCGCCCACGTGATGCTGATCCTTTTTGACAAATCCCCCGATTTCCCTTTGCAGGGCTTCTTCAATCTGCTGGATGACCTCCGGGGAGACCTTTTCAATCCGTGCGATCCGGTAGACCACATCAGAACGCAGTTCCTCGGGCAGGTATTGCAAAACATTGCCGGTATGCTCGGCCTTTTGGGTTGACAGGATCAGGGCTACGGTCTGGGGATGTTCGTTTTTCAGCAGATCAGCCACCATCCGGGGTTCCATCATGGAAATGGTTTCCAGAGGCTTGCCGTCAAAACCCGAATTCAGATCTTCCAGAAGCGATTCTACCCGCTTCTGGTCACCGGTGGAGGTCAGGGCGTTGCTGATAAACTCGCTGCCGTCCACAAACAATCCGGCATAGTCCTGCTGGGTTTTGCGGTATTGATCCACCACCTGTTTGGCCAGATCTGCGGGCACATGATCGACGTTTTTCATGTAACTGCTGATCCAGCGGACCTCGTCGTCCTTTAATTCCTTAAACACTTCAGAAGTTGTTTCCTCGCCGAGACAAAGCAGAAGGTAGGCTGCTTTTTCAGCCCCGCTCATTTTTGAAAAATCCTTGTTCATTGCTGCTTACCCCTCCTTGAGCCAGGCCTTGACCACCTGGGCCGGTGTTACGGAAAAACTGTCCAGCTCTCCCCGCAGGGCCGTGGGCGCGTCCAGCGCCTTTGTCTGCTGATGGCCGTATGCATCCGGCAGCTCAGCCGCATATTGCTGTTGCTGCGCTACAACCTGCCCCCGCAAGGTCCGGATCATGGGCCGCACCAGTGCCAGATAAACCAGAAGAGCGCAAATCAGGAGCAAGATGTACTTGGCATAAGGCAGATAATCATACACACCCGACGATGTCTCCCGGGTTCCGGCTTCTGCCATTTCCTTTTGAAAGGGCATGGAAACCACCTCCACACGATCGCCCCGGTCGGCGTCCAGGCCCAGGGCGGATGACACCATTGTGCGGATGGAATCACGCTTTTCAGGCGCCATGGGCACCCATTGGCCCTCGCCGTCATTGGCTGCGGGATCAAAGGTGTCAGCCACCAGCACGGCTGCCGAAATCTGCTTGATATCGCCCACCGGACGTTGAATCTGCTTGACCGTCTTGCTGATTTCGTAATTGATCACCTCGGAATTTCTGGATTCGGTCATCATACTGCCGCCGGCTTCCTGGTTGTCTCCCAGGTTGGATTCCGTCCCCGGAACCCCGCCGCCCCGCTCGCGCCCGGAGCGGCTTTCAGTGATTTTCTCGCTTCTGGGCACGAGGCTGTCCGGATCATATTCCTCGGTCGTAATGTCTTCCTTTGTAAAATCCAGGCCTGCGGTGACGCGGACCTGTGAATTGCCCCGACCCAGGGCCCGGTCCAGAAGTGACTGCACCCTTTGTTCCAGACGGCTTTCAAGGGTATTTTTAAATTTCAGCTTATCCGGCAGCATTACCAGGCCGGGATCATTGGCGCGGTTTTCGCTCAAAAGCCGACCCCCGGTATCGAGAACCGTGACCCGGTTTTTATCCAGCCCCTCGATACTGCCGGAAACCAAATGAACAATCGACCGGGTCTGGGTGGCATCCAGGCTCCGGCCCGGCTCTATGTCCAGGACCACGGATGCCTTGGCGGGCTTTTGCTGCTCCCGGAGCAGACGATCCTCGGGCAGCACCAGATGGACCCGGGCGGATTTCACAGGTTCCATGGCCGCAATGGTCCGGGCCAGTTCGCCCTGCATGGCCCGCTGGAAATTGACTTTCTGGGTAAATTTGGTCACCCCGAAATCCTGCTTATCAAAAATCTCAAATCCCACCCCGCCCTGCCGGGGAAGTCCCTGGCCGGCCAGGTTCAGGCGGGTTTCATACACCAGGTCGGCCGGCACATGAATGGATCGACCGTTGTTTTCCAGCCGGTAGGCAACCCCTTCCTCCTTGAGCCATTGGGTTACCGAAGCGGCCTCCTGCCGGGGCAGATCCGTATACAAAGGCCGGAAATCCGCCTTGCCGGCCTGGAAAATCAGCACCCCGAACAAAATCAGCGACAGCAGGCCGACACCGGCCAAAGACAGCTTTCTGGAAAGGGGCCAGTTGCGGATATTTTCCATGAATTTTTGATAAGGCTTTGTTTCTTCCATTGCTTTTTATCCCGTATTGCAATTACAGCGAATCAAATCGGCCAGCGCAATCTCATGATGTATTCAATGCATGATCCCCGGTTAAGGCCCCATGCAAAAACAAGGCCGTACTATACCTGCATGCGCATTATTTCCTGATAAGCATCCACAGCCTTGTTGCGCACCTGCACTGCAAGGCGCATTGAAATATCGGCCTTTTCCATGGCGATCATGACATCATGAAGGTCGGTGGGACCACCGGTGTTGGCCTCCAGAATGGCCTGATCAGCCTTTTTCAGATTTTGAGCCGTTTCGTTTAACATTTTTTCAAAACCGCCGCCCGGCCCGGATTCATCTGCTTTCTGCGCCGCATTGGGCCCGGGGTTTGCAGAAATACTGCCTGCAGCTGCCATAACTGAGTCTGCCATTGCTTTTACCTCCCGATTTCCAGTGCCTTCATGGCCATTCGCTGGGCGGCCTTGATGGAAGTCACGTTGGCTTCATAACTCCCCCTGGCCTTCATCATGTCCGTCATCTGCTCCACCAGGCTGATATCGGGCTTTTCCACATAACCTTCGTCATTTGCATCCGGATGAGAAGGTTCATAGACCATTTTGCCTTCTCCCTGATCTGTTATGATCCGCTCTACCCGCACCCCCCGGGCTTGCTGTTGGGTGCTGTTTTCAAGCTCCCGGGCAAAACTGTTTTGCTCGCTTGTAAAAATTACGGATTTTTTGCGGTAAGCGCCGCCTTCCGGAGTACGGGTGGTCTCCATATTGGCCAGATTGCTGCCGATGACGTTTAACCGCAGGCTCTGCGCCCGTAAAGCCGAATAACCGATGTCCATTGCGCCGAAAATATCCATTGCGTGTCTCCCTGAATTTATGCTCTTTCCTGAATCACGAATTTGAGCATACCAAATTTTTTGTTCAGCATCTGAATGGCTGCCTCGTACCGGATCTGGTTTTCGGCCAGCTCCATCATTTCCTGCTCCATCACCACATTGTTGCCATCTCCGATAACATTTGGGTCCTGCTGACGATAGACAAGCCCTTCGGCCTGGCCTGCACCGGCCTGCATATGCCTGGGATGGGTGACCGCCTGCGTGTCATCCGATTTGCCGGCAGCTGCGGCCATGGCATCTTCAAAATCCATGCGCAGCCGTGCATAACCGGGCGTCTCGGCATTTGCGATATTGGCGGAAATGGCTTCATGCTTGCGGCTTCTCAATGAAAGGGCCTGATCAAGCAGCTGGATATTGCTGTCAAAAATGCCGTTGACTGGCATAAAACCTCCCTAGTTCATCGGGTTTTCAATCTCGATTTCCTGGGCTGACAGAGCCAGCCAGGACGCCTCTATTTCCATTTCGGACATTTGCCGGTAAAGGTTAAGGGCCTTATTCCGGCTTCCCATGTTCAGATAAGTCCGGATCAATCTGAATGCCGCCTGTCCCCTGTATCCATCCTCATCAAGAAGGGATTGATAAACAGATGCGGCCTGCCGCCATTTATTGCAGTAAAACAGGGCTTCAGCCCGTTTCAAATCCGTTGCCGGCAAACCGCTTTGCCCGGCCATGGCCGAGGCCCGGCCCAGATAACACGCAGCCAGCCTGTATTGCTTTTGTTCAAAAAAAAGCTCTCC
Organism: Desulfosalsimonas propionicica; assembly: GCF_013761005.1. NCBI lineage: Bacteria > Pseudomonadati > Thermodesulfobacteriota > Desulfobacteria > Desulfobacterales > Desulfosalsimonadaceae > Desulfosalsimonas > Desulfosalsimonas propionicica. Next base: position 450,015 of record NZ_JACDUS010000003.1, on the reverse strand, counting down.
CGCCAGAAGATCGATTTTTTCATGAACGGGGCGCTTATTTTCCCTCAGCATTCGTGCCGCCTCCCGGGATTGGCCGGTTTTGGCCAGCGCCCGGACATAATAGTAAAACACCTCCCTTCGATCAGAGCCGTCCGGAAACCGGTTTACGTAATCCGGGGCATAACGCATCACCTGGCCGTGATTGCCCTGCTGATCACAAATCCGGATCAGGGGCAAAAAGATCCGGGCCTGTTTTTTTTCATCCTTTTCAAAATCCATGAGATAGCGGTAGGTGGTGGCGGCCTGGTCCAGAAGCCCGGAGCGGGTGTAGCTTTCCGCCAGGTCATATAAAAATCCGTAAGTGATCGGAGCCTGTGCGAGCAAATCCCGATGCTTGGAAACCAGGGTGAGCGCCTCGAAATAAGCTTCTTGCTTTAGCATGGCGCCTATGGCATCCGGAAAAATTTCCACAAACAGGGCCTGGGCTTCAGCCAGCAATTCTCCGGCCCAGTAATCATCAAAAAACCGACCCAGCTGCCGGACGGCTGCAAGCTCATTTCCGCCCAGATGGCAGGCCAGAATTTGCTTGAAAAAGGCCTCCTCCCGGATCTGTCGTTTATCTCCGGCCTCAATGATCGAATCATACCGCGGCAGCAAGGCGTTGAAATCCGGATCCGGCTTTTCCATCACATCCAGATCCATTAATTTCAGCCTTGCCCGGAGGGCGGCCTCTGAATCTCCGGCTTTTTCCTCGATTTCCCAGAGCATCAGCCGCGCCCGGTCGGGCTCGCCTGAATGAAACAGCGCCATGGCCGCCCAATAATCCGCCAGGGGCTTGTGCGGGGGCGATCTTTTGGCAAGTATTTCAGACAGCAGAAACCAGTGGCGATAGGCGGTTTCATATTTCTGATTCCGGTAAAGCAGCGAAGTATACCTGGCAAGGGAACCGGGGTACTGCTGGACAAGGCGCAAATCAAAAACAGCCTTGTCATAGAAATCAGATGCAGCCTCCATATCCCCGATATCATACCGGGCATCGCCCTTGCGAAGCAAAGCAATGCCTCCGGCGGCCCCGGAATAACCCAGATCCCGTGCCAACCCGGCAAGTGCCTGCTCCGGCTCTCCCATGGCCATATCCGTTTCCGCTTCCAAAATGGCAAACCAGCCGGCTGCGGAAGTTTCCTGCAAAACCCTTTTCCTTTGAGTTTCGGCAATGCGGGCGGCCTGGTAATATTCCCCCGTCCCGGCTATGGCACGGACCTGAAAATAAATCTGCCAGGCCCGAATCTGAGGCCTTTCAGCACCCGGCTCCATATTTTCCAGCACGGACAGGGCCTTTTGATTCCGATTTTGCCGAATCAGGGATTCAGCCAGCACCAGCTGGTACAAATCCGCCTGCCGGCCGCCGATATCGCCGGTGAGCAGTTCTGCTGTTTTGTTTTCCACTGCCTGCCACATCCCGCCGTTGAGCAGTTCCACGAGGGCATCCGGCAGAAAAGCCCGGTTTTCATTCACCAGTGGCCCCGGAAACCGGGGGAGAGAAAACTTTACCGGCAGATCCCATTGCGGCGGCCATTCAAATCGGGCGAAAAAATCAGTCCATCGACCAGTATAATCCGAAGAAATCATCTGCCGGGCCGCGGCCCCGTGGCGAATCGGCTGAAGCCGGCCCACCCGCTGATCCTGAATTGCGGGCCGACTGCCGGCCTGCTTGCGGTCCCAGAAGATATTGAGCGTGAGCCGGGCACTGCCTTTATCCCTTGTGATATCCACGGATCGGGGAATCTGCCGGAAATAGAAATCCACTATCGTTTTTGCTCCTTCAGAATTGAGCTTGACCCTTACCAAAGGGGGCGCCAGGTCCTTGCCGGCAATCTTGTGAACCGAATCGGAAACCCGGGTATTTTCCATTTGCACCCGGACGCGCTGCCCGGAACGGCTGACATGGATTTCCGGGATCCTGTCAAAAACAAGATCCACCTGATTCACATTTTCCTGCCGGCCGCTGGACATACCCAGCAGGTTGGCACTGCCGGCCAGACACAAACCCGTTGACAAAAAGATCAATATGCAAGCAATACCGGCCGCCCGGGAAATCTCGTTCATATGCGCCTCCTGCAGGGCATGCATGCAAAACTGGGGCCAAATTTTTTAAAAACTTGCAACATCCTGTAATTAAATATAATTTTACGAATCTCAATTGCTTGCAGCGATTTCTAAGTCAAATGAACCAAAAGAATTCTTGACATCGCCCTCACCATGTCAGTATTTTGACATGAAATATATTATATTTCCTGTTTTCAAGCAGTTTCCAACTGACACCCATTTGATAAACCGCCTGTTTGAACAAGGGTAAAACATGCTCAAAAATATTTCCGTCCTGGTGGTTGAACCAGGAGACAATGCCGCCAGTGAAGTGGCCGGTTTTTTCAACGAGCAGACCGAAGCCAATATTTTTCAAGCCAAAAACTCGACAGAGGCCCTGGAGTTTATCAACAACAAGAGATCTGTGGAGCTTCTGGTCACTGATTTATTCTTTCCGGACAAATCCGGGCTGGAACTCATCCAAAAAGGCATTGCCATCAACCCGGCAATGGTCCCCATCGTGGTCATGCCGCCAGGGGGACGTCAGCATGTGGTGGAATCCTTACAGGCCGGGGCATACTTTTATATCCACACGCCCATTTATCAGCAGGAAATCCTGGAAGTGGTAAAAAACGCCCTGGAATACCAGAAACTGCTGGCCCAAAGCCTTCAGCACAAACCGCGCCTGCGCAAAAGCGACGGATTCGCCGGTATCATCGGCGAATCCCGGCCCATGAAAAAACTCTTTGAAATTATTGAACGCATTGCCGGCAACAGTGAAGGCAATGTGTTGCTCAAAGGCGAAAGCGGCACTGGAAAGGAACTGGTGGCCCGGGCCATTCATGATCTGACACCGGAGCGCAATCAATATAACTTTGTCCCCTTAAATTGTGCGGCCATTCCCGAGGAACTGCTGGAAAGCGAATTGTTCGGATATGAAAAAGGCGCTTTCACCGGCGCCAACCGGGCCAAAAAGGGCCGCCTGGCACACGCGGACAAGGGGACGCTGTTTCTTGATGAAATCGGTGATATGAAGGCCAACCTGCAGGCAAAACTGCTCCGGGTCCTCCAGGAGCAAAACTTTGAGGCGGTGGGATCGGTAAAAAGCACACAGATTGACGTGCGGGTGATTGCCGCCACCAACCGCAATCTGGAGAAGGCCGTGGCCGACGGGACGTTTCGGGAAGATCTGTACTACCGCTTAAGCGTTGTCCCCATCACCTTGCCGCCGCTGCGCAAGCGCACCGAAGACATCCCGCACCTGGTCCAGAAATTTCTGCTCATGTACAACCGGGGCAGGAAAAATGTCCCTCTCGGATTCACGGACCAGGCCCTTCAGCGGCTAAAAGCCTATGAATGGCCCGGAAATGTCCGGGAACTGCAGAACCTGGTTCAGCGTATGTGCATCCTCCACGGGGGAGACACGGTTGATGTGGGCTCCCTGCCCCAGAGATTCCAGGACTTATGCGACCCTGCGGGCAACTCAGAGACTGAAAAACAAAACAATATCAGTGAAGATCTTGATTTTCATGCCATGACACAGGAATTTGAAAACCAGCTTATCCTCAAAGCACTTCACATGGCAGAGGGGAATAAAAAAGAGGCGGCCCGCCTGCTGAACATGAAGCGCACCACCCTGCTGGAAAAAATCAAAAAACGGCATCTGGAAGTCAAAATATAGGCAAAACGCGGCATCAGATCTGCCCTGACGCCCTTTTGGGAACCCGGGGCGGCAGGGCGGTAAGATTTTTTTCCCATAGAGAACCCAACCGGTTTACTTTACGGTCAGAACCGGGCAATGGGCATTTAAAATCAGAAACTGGGCCGTGGAGCCAAACAGAAGTTTTCCCATCCTGGATCGCTTGCGGATGCCGATGACAATTTCATCCACGTTTTGTTCCCTGGCATATGCCAGCAGATCCTCATCCGGGGTCATGCCCCGGACCAAAAGATGGGTTTCACACGCAATATCCTCTTTTTTCAGCTGTTCTTCGGCATCCTTTAAAGCCGCCTCAAGCTGTCCGATTGTTTTCTGCTCATCTTCTGTACCCTTTTCCATGGATGCCACCAGGTAAACCTGCGCATCCATGGCCCTGGCCCTTTTAACGGTTTCGCTTAAGGCGGAGTGAGAAGACCGGGAACCGGTGTAACAAAGCATTATTTTCATGATCAACCTCGCTGCTGGAATCAATATATATGGAAGATGCCTTTTCCACAGATTATATATACCATTGCCGAAAACAGATCAACCCTGTCAGGCACCGATATATGCTTTTCTCACCATTTCATCGTTTTTGAGCTGTTGACATTCACCTTCCAGCACACAGGCCCCGCTTTCCAGCACATATCCCCGGTCCGTGATATTCAGCGCCATGTTGGCGTTCTGCTCGGAAAGAAAGATGGTGGTATCCATTTCATGATTGATATTGGAAATCACATCTGCCATCTGCTGCACAATCAGAGGCGCCAGCCCCACTGACGGTTCATCGAGAAGCAGCATCTGGGGTTCGCTCATCAGCGCCCGGGCAATGGCCAGCATCTGCTGCTCACCGCCGCTGAACGTACCGGCCTGCTGATGGCTGCGTTCCTTTAACACCGGAAACAGCTCATATACGCGATCCAGGTTTTTCTGAATCCGCATTTTGTCTTTGCGCAGGGGATAGGCCCCCATCATGAGATTTTTTTGCACGGACAGCTGGGGAAACAACTGGCGTCCCTGGGGACACAGGACCAGGCCCAGATCCACAATTTTATGCACCGGCATCTGATAGATGGGAATCCCGTTGAACTCAACGGCTCCGGAGCCGGGCTTTAATACCCCGGCAATGGTCCGAAACAAGGTGGTTTTGCCGGCTCCGTTGTTGCCCAGCAATGCCACGAATTCCCCCCGCTTGATTTCCAGGGAGACATCATGGATAATATGGAGTCCACTGATTTGCGTGTGCACCTGTTTGAGCTTCAGCATTATTTGACTTCCCCTCCCAGGTAGGCCGTGATCACTGCCTGATCCGATTTCACATGGTCAGGCGTTCCCTCGGCGATTTTTTTTCCGTAATTTAAAACAACAATCCGATCAGCCATTCCCATGATCATCTGCATCTTGTGCTCGATGATGCAGACTGTGGTTCCGTGATCCCGGATCTTGTTGATCAGATCGGTAATCCGGTCGGTTTCCTCCTGGATCAAACCGCCGGTGGGCTCGTCGAGCAAAAGAATCTTGGGCTGGCTGACCAGGGCGATGCCCATTGCCAGACGCTTCTGCTCCTCCTGGGACAATACAGGGACAAACTGATCGCTTTTTTCGGCAAGCCCGAGAAACTCCAGGGTTTCCATGGAGTGCTTGTAAGCCTCGGCCTGATCGGTTTTCCATGTCCGGGTATGTAAAAGGGTATTCCAGAAGCCCAGCCGGGTGCGCCACTTATAGGCGATCATGAGATTGTCGATCACCCTGAGCTGATCAAAAAGGCTGGTGGTCTGAAAAGTTCTGGCAACCCCTTTGCTGGCGATTTTATAAGGTTTCAAACCGGTGATATCCTGTTCGTGAATAAACACATTTCCGGAAGTCGGTGGCAGGGTTCCGGTGATCAGATTGAAAACCGTTGATTTTCCGGCCCCGTTAGGGCCGATGATCGCCAGAATTTCGCCCTTGATGATTTCAAAATTCAGGTCCTGGACGGCTACCAGGCCCTCAAAACGCTTGGTCAGAGATTCAACACGAAGCATGTGCACTCCTGATGTTTATTGTTGACGCCAGGCGGCGACTTTTTGGTTTAACTGGCGCAGACCGCCCACAAACCCCTGGGGGAAATAAATGATCACAAAAACCAGCAGGGCACCGAAAATCAGCATTCGGAAATCCCCCAGAAACTGCATGAATTCCATGACAACAGGAATGGCAAAGGCGCCCACAACAGGTCCGCTCAAAGTGGCCATGCCGCCGAGGATCAAATAAATCAAAAAATTAAAAGTCATCATATAACCAGCAGCACTCGGACTGACCGCACCGATAATAGCGGCATACATGCCGCCGGCCAGACCGGCGATAAAATTGGCGATCACAAAGGAAATCAGCTTCGTGGCAAAGGGATTGATGCCAACGGCATCGGCCAGGGGTTCATTGTTGCGCACGGCCATCAGGCTCAGCCCGAAAACGGAGTAAACCAGCCGGCGAAGAACAAAAATCGTCAGCAAAAGCGCTGCCAGTGCCAGGTAATACAAGGGCGTCTGGGTGAAAAATTCAATGGAGCCGAAAACAGGCACCGGTATGGGAGAAGGCCGGGGTATGCCGAAAATCCCGTTGTGCCCGCCTGTCAACTCGATCCAGTTGCCGGCCACAATCCACAGAATCACCCCGAAGCAAAGGGTGACAATGGCGAAATAAGAGCCCCGGGTCCGCAGGGAAGGCAGGCCCACAAGAAAACCAATGAAAGCGGAAACAAGGGCTGCGGCCGGAAGCGCAAGCCAGAAGGAGATGCCCGCCTTGGTCATGATGGCCACCCCGTAGGCGCCTATGCCGAAAAACGCCCCGTGGGCCAAAGAAGCCTGACCCGTAAACCCGATGATGAGGTTCATGCCGGATACGGCAATGGCAAAAAGCAGGCTCATGGTCACGATCTGAAAAATATAGGCATCCGGCACATACCAGGGTAAAGTCAGGGCTGCGATGAGTATGGCTGCATAAAGAAGCCGGGTGTGAACGGGTTTTGTAAACACAGTTTAAACCTCCCTTTTGCCGAATAAACCGGTTGGCTTGATGGATAAAATCAGAATCAGCGCACCAAAGGCAAACACGTCCTTATAGGCCGCAGAAATATATCCGCCGCCCAGCGCCTCAATGAGTCCAAGGATGTATCCGCCCAGAATAGCGCCGGGTATGCTTCCCATGCCGCCTAAGATAACAATGACAAAGGCTTTCATCCCAAGGATGGCGCCCATGGCCGGTGAAAGCATGAAAATCGGCGAAATCAGACTGGCAGCCACCGCTGCCGTGGCCGCGGAAATGGCAAAAGTCATGGCGGAAACCCGGTTGACGTTAATTCCTGTCAGCATTGCGCCTTCACGGTTCTGGGCAACCGCTTCGATTGTTGTGCCCATGATGGTCTTTTTCATGAACAAATGCAGTCCCACAATAAGGGCCACAGCACCGGCAATAACCAGCAGCCGCTGGATTCCGATGGTGATACCCAGAAAATGAAGGATCTGCGGATGCGGATTGGGCACCCGCAATCCCTGGGGTCCCCATACCACCAGGGCCAGGGCTTCGAGGAACAAAAGCGCACCAATGGCTGCGATAAAGGCATTGATATGCGGCTGATTGTTTAACGGCCTGTAAATAAAACGTTCCATGAGAACACCCACCAGCCCAAGGCAAATCACGGAAAAAATCAAGCCGAACCAGTAACCCAGGCCCATGGTGACGCCAAAATAGTAAAGCAGATACCCGCCCAGCATGTAAAGATGACCGTGAGCAAAGTTGGGGATGTTTAAAATCCCCATCACCAGGGTCAGCCCCAGAGCGACAATCGCATAGGTGCTGCCGAACATGATGCCGTTGAAAACCTGCTGCAGGAAAAGTTCCATCAACTCTCACCCTTTGTTGTCAAATCAAGCCGATGGCCGCCGGAAAGCTTTCCGGCGGCCATCGGTCTGTCAGAAAAAAAATACAGTTTACTCAATATATCCTTCAAGTGGTATCCAGCGCGTCTCAATGCCGCTTGGCGCCATTTCCTTATACTTTTCAAAAGATTTTTCATCCCCGGGCCACCAGAGATACTGATAGGCCTCGGCATATTCCCCGTCTGCGATCACACCCGTTGTTGCCGGCACCAGGAGCTTGGTTTCCCGGGTTCCGAGATACGGGGTGGGTACTTCTTCGGCGCTCTGGGGCAGGACTTTGGCCATGGCGGCCTTGATTGCTTTGGGGTCGTCCACAGTGCCCGCCTCTTCCATGGCGTCAAAAACAATGTTGAGTGCCGAATAATTAAGCATGGCCTCAAAGGTGTTGTGCACGCTGAATTCTTCCTGGTAACGCGCGTTGAATTCCTTTACCACGGGCGACGGCACATCAAGCACCTGTGCGATGCCGATAACATTGTTCATCAATGAAAGATCGCCGTCAAAGACCACGTTTGCGATATAGTCCATTTTTGCCTGATCAACGAGAATGAATCCGCCGTCAAACCCGAGATTCCGGGCCTGTTCAATAACCAGCCCCGTGGGCTCCGACGGCCCCCCGATGAGCAGAAAATCCGGCTCTGTTGCCAAAGCCGCACTCAGCTGGGAGGAGAAATCCGTGTCCGTGTAATAATTGGCCGGCTTGTCAGCCGTGATTTCCCCGCCGAGTTCGGTCCAGTGATGCCTGAATGTCTCGCGCCATTCGTCCCCGTAAGCCCCCAGGGTCACCACCATGGCCGCCTTGCGCCAGCCCTTTTCCCAGGCAATGTCAGAGAAGGCCTTTACATACGCGGTAAACGGGGGCGGAATGGATGCGGTCAGGTCATTGTCCATCTGATCAATTTTGGGAGTACTGGAATAGGCCATGAGCAGAAACTCGGAGCCGGGCTGCTCGTTTACCTCCATCAGCGGCGCAATGGTGTTGAACACCGGATTGAAAATCACCCGGGCACCCGCCCTTGAGCGCATGCGGCGGGCATTGTTAACCGCCGCGGTGGGATCAATCATGTCGTCATAGGTTTCGAGCGTAAATGTGTAATTTTCACCGTCAATGGTGATACCGCCTTTTGCATTGATGTCCTGGACCGCCATTTTAAGGCCGTTTACATTATCCCGTCCATAACCGGAACCGGGACCGCTCAAAGGGCCGGTAAATCCGATCACCGCTTCTGCCGCCCATGCGCCTGAAACCATCAACGCAGCTGCCAGAAGCCCGAATACCAGGCTCAACGAAAAACGCTTGACACTTTTCATCACTTCCCCCTCTTGTTGGTTTGAGATATCTCAAAGATCCCCGGACTCCGCAGATGCCCCGATAAACAAGGGGCATTGCCAAAAGGATCACGCGCGCACCGGATGCATCCACGAGCGGACACACCCGGTGATAAAAAACAAATCTGCTTTTGACATTGTTTCTGATGTGATGAACATGCGTTTTATTTTATATACTCTTCTATGGGCAGATACCGGCTGGTCACCTTCCGTTCAGGGATTTTCTTCAGGACGTTTTCGTATTCCGCCTCGGTTTTGGGCCACCAGATGTTCTGATTGGGCATCTGATACTCACCGTCTTTGATCACCTGCACGGTGCCGGGCACCAGAAGCCGCGTGCCCCGGATGCCCATGTAGGCGACCAGGCTTTTTTCCGGCTCCATGGGCAGAATCCCGGAAAAGGCTGCCTTGACGGCCTTTGGGTCATCCACGGTGCCGGCCTCTTCCATGGCCGCGGCCACCATGCGCATGGCAGCATAGTTTAACACATTCTCCGAGGTATCCTCGCCGCCGTATTGGCTCACATAACGCTCATGAAATTTTTCCATGATGGGCCTGGGCGCGATATCCAGGGTCCGGGCCACGCCGATGACGTTGTTCATAAGGGAAAGATCCCCGTCAAATGCGACATTGGCGATATAATCCATCTTGGCCTGGTCCACCATGATCATTCCGCCATCAAAACCCATGTTCCTGGCCTGTTCAATGACAAGGGCCGTGGTGTCCGAAGGACCGCCAATAAGCAGAAAATCCGGATTTTTGGCCAAAACTGCAGCCAACTGGGATGAAAAATCGGTTTCCGCATAATAGTTGGCCGGCTTGTCGGCCACGATCTCTCCGCCGATATCCTCCCAATGCCCGGCAAAGGTTTCCCGCCATTCATCTCCGTAGGCGCCCAGGGTCACCACCATGGCGCCCCTGCGCCAGCCCTTTTCCCAGGCGATGTCTGCGTATGCCCAGGCATAGGCCTTAAACGGCGGAGGAATGGAAATGGTCAGATTATTGTCAATGAAATCAATTGCCGGGGTGCTGGTATAGGCCATGAGCAGAAACTCGGAGCCGCGCATTTCATTGATTTCCATCAGGGGGGCCAGGGTATTGAACACGGGATTGAAGATCACATTGGCGCCGTCCCTGGATTTAAGCCTTCTGGCGTTGTTGACCGCTGCGGTGGGATCAATGTGATCGTCATAGGTTTTGAGTCTGAAGCTGTATTTTTCACCGTCCACCGTGATCCCGCCGGTCTCGTTGATGTCTTTGATGGCCATTTCCAGGCCTGCCACATTGTCACGGCCATACTGGGCGGCCGGTCCGCTAAGCGGGCCGGTAAACCCGATGACCACTTCCCCGGCCCAGGCACCGGAGGCCAAAAGCACCATTGCCAGTATTGCTGTCACGAAAATCCATGGAAAATGTTTCCACCTTCGCATCTTGTTCCCCTCCTTTGGGTTTATGATGGGACAAGGGCTGCAAAAACGGCGCCGTCCGCTGGCACGTTCAGGCTGCAGGACCACACTGTCCGTTTATAAGATCCTTGAGCCTACCGGTTGGCTTTCCGGTATCCCAGACGATCCATGGCGATAATGTGCTTGCAGATATTGGCCGATCCCTCAACCAGCACATAGGTGGGGATATCGCGGTAATACCGGGACAGGGGGTATTCCGTGGAATACCCGTAGGCGCCCATGATGCGCATGGTTGATTCAGCGCAACGCATGGCCACCTCTCCGGCCATATACTTGGCCTGGGCCACTTCAAATCCGTTGTTAACCTTGCCCTGATCCTTCTGCCAGGCCGCCTTGTATACCAGCAGGCGTGCGGCCTCGATATCGGTTGCCATCTTTGCGATCAGTTCCTGGTTCATCTGAAACTTGCCGATCTGCTGCCCAAACTGAACGCGCTGGTTGCAGTATTTCAGGGCCATTTCATAGCATGCCTGGGCACATCCGACGGCACCGGCCGCCGCAGACAGCCTTGTGTTGGCAAGGGAGCTGAAAACGATTTTGGCCCCGTCACCGGGCCGGCCCAACAGGTTTTCTTTGGGCACGGGCGTGTTGTTGAAAAAGATTTCACCTGTGGGCGAGGAGTGAGACCCCAGCTTATCAATATCCGAGGTGGTAATGCCCGGGAAATTCTTTAATTCCACGGCCAGTGCAGACAGGCCCTTGGTCTTGGCCTCCCGGTCGGTATAGCAGTAAATCACAGCCACATCGGCCTGGTTGGCATTGGAAATCCAGGTCTTGGAGCCGTTTAACACAAAATGATCCCCCTTGTCCTCGGCCACTGTCTCCATGGACATGACATCAGATCCCGCATTGGGCTCGGTGATGCCAAAGGCGCCCAGCATCTCTCCGGCGCACAATTTTGGGACATACTTTTTTCTGGCTTCTTCTGTGCCGTAAAGATAGATGGGGTAGGCGCATCCGATACCGATCAGATTGATCTGAACCCGCAGGGAACTAGAAGCCCTGGCGATTTCCTCGGTGATAATGGCCGCGGCCATCCAGCCGGCGTCCTCGCCGCCGTATTCCTCCGGAATCACAGTGCCGATAAAGCCCAGTTCGGCCATGGGCTTGATGGCCTCTTTGACCGGCAAATAGTTGTCCGCATCCCATTGGTCGGCATTGGGGGCAATTTTCTTGTCTGCAAATTCCCGTACGGCTTTTTGGAGCATTTTATGTTCTTTGGAAAGTTCAAATTGCATCCAGATATCTCCTTACTAGAATTGATTTCTCTCAAATATGGCGGCAATTCCCAGCCCACCGCCCCCGCAGATGCATTCCAGTCCGGTTTTGGCACCGGTTCTGCGCATCTCGTGCATCAGGGTCACCAGAACCCGCACGCCGGTGGCGCCGATGGGATGGCCCAGGGAAATGCCCGAACCGTTGACGTTGACCTTGGTGTAATTATCGGGCGAAACGCCCATATCCTTTAAATCCGCAAGCACCTGGGCGGCAAAGGCTTCCTGGATCTCGATGAGTTCCATGTCCTCCAGCCGGGCACCGGCCAGGCCCATGGCTTTTTTCACCGCGGCATTGAGAGTCAGGTGGGTACGGGTGGGATCGGCTCCGGCTGCAGCAACGGATTTGACTGCGGCAAAGGGCTCGATTCCCAATTCCCTGGCCTTTTTTTCAGACATGAGCACCACGGCCGCAGCACCATCGTTTTCAGTCGAGGAATTGCCGGCCGTGCACACCCCCCCGAGCACCGGGGTCAGCCGGGCCAGTTTTTCCATGCTCGTATCCCTGCGCGGGGTTTCATCTTTGTCAACCACCAGGGGATCTCCTTTTTTCTGAGGGACAGAAACAGGGATCACCTCCTGGTCGAATTTTCCCTGATCCCATGCAGCGCATGCCTTTTTCTGGCTTTCAAAGGCCCACTGGTCGCATTCCTCCCGGGTGACATTTTCCTCCACAGCAGCGGTTTCCGCCCAGGACATCATGGAGGGCAGTTTTCCGTAGCGGTGCTCGGGCTGGCTCATGACCCGGGCCCGCTGGATTCTGTCATAAAACGGCAGCCCCCAGATGGACAGATCCCCGTGGCCCCGGGGCATTCCCTTTTGTCCGCCGATTCCCCACTTGATATCCCCGGGCAGGTAAAACTCGGCATGGGACATGCTTTCCACGCCCCCGGCCACGACAATTTCCGCATCCCCGCTTTTAATCAAAGAGGCTGCCAGACGGATGACTTCCAGCCCGGTGCAGCAGCGCCGGTCAATTGTAAAGCCGGGGATCTCCTCGGGCCAGTTGGCATTAAGAAGGGCCATGCGGGCGATATTGACATACTCGCCGTTCTGATAGGCCTGGCCCATGATCACTTCATCCACCTGACCGGGCTCGATGCCGGCCCTGACTACGGCTCCGTTTAGCACCATTGCGGCCAGGTCATAGGCCTCCACCGTGCGCAGCCCCCCCATATATGCACCCACAGGCGTTCGCACGCCGCTTGCGATCACAATGCGGTCATCAGACATCACTTGCTCCTTGAAATGTTCAATTTATTAAAATGCCGTATCGGCAAGTTCGACAATCTCCCGGCCCTGGCGCGTACAGGTGCCGGCTCGCTGGATGGTATGGGGCAGAACCATGTCGGCAAAAAACGTGGCCTGGGCCACCTTGCCGCGAAAAAAGTCATTTTTCCGGCCCTTTTTCTGTGCGCGGTCCCAGGCGATGCAGGCCATGTCCAAAAGCCGCCACACCATCACCAGATCCCCGAAGCACAATAGGGCCGGGTAGGTATAAGAAGCCCACTGGAGCGGATCATCCTTGCTGCGGCGGCGCATCTCATCGGCCATTTCCCGCACCCTGGCAAAGGCGTTTTCCAGATCCCGCACATGGCCGCCCAAGTGGTCATGATCCCGATGGGCATCAATGAAATTTTCCATCTCTTTGGCAAATGCGGCAAACATGGCCCCGTCATTGATCCGCATCTTGCGTCCCATCAGATCAATGGCCTGAATCCCGTTGGTGCCCTCATAAAGGCTCATGATCTTGGCATCGCGCAGGTACTGTTCAATGGGGTAATCCCGACAGTAGCCGTAGCCGCCCAGGCACTGCATGGCGGTTTCACAGACCCGGAAACCCGCATCAGAGCAATAGGCCTTGACAATGGGGGTCATGAAATCAGTAAGGGCCTGGTAATGCTGCCGGCTCTGTTCATCTTGGCCTTCAGCGGCCAGGTCCGCCCAAAAAGCCGCCGTATAGATCATCGAGCGCATGCCGTCCACCGAGGCCTTCATCCACAACAGCATCCGGCGCACATCCGGATGATGGATAATGAGCACATAGCCGTCTTTTCGTTTGGCCGGATCCTTGCCCTGTACCCGCTGACGAGTGTATTCCAGGGCGTTCTGATAGGCCGTACTGGCCAGGGTCATCCCGGACACCCCCGTATTGATCCGCGCGGAATTCATCATCTGAAACATGTGGGCCAGGCCGCGGTTGGGCTCGCCGCACAAATACCCCACACACCCGTCTTTTGCGCCAAAGCTCAGGGCGGCTGTGGGAGAGGCGTGCAGACCCAGCTTGTCCTCAATACCGGTGCAGACCACGTCATTGAATGGCCCCACACCCCCGTGGTCATCTAACCGGTACTTGGGCACCACAAACAGGGATATGCCGCCAACCCCCTCAGGGGCGCCGTCAATGCGGGCAAGCACCAGGTGCACAATGTTGTCGGCAATGTCATGATCCCCCCAGGAGATAAAAATCTTGCTGCCCTTGATTTTATAACCATCGCCTTCCGGATATGCGACTGTCTGGGTGGCGGCCAGGTTGGAGCCGGCATCGGGCTCTGTCAAACACATGGTGCCGGAAAATGTGCCGTTATACATCCGGGGCACAAAAGCCTTTTTAAGCTCCCCGGTGCCGAAGCTTTCAATCAGGTGGGCGGCGCCATGGGTCAGGCTTGGGGCCATGTTAAAGGACTGACAGGCCCCGTACATGAAATCATTGACCACAATGCGCATCATGTGGGGAAAACCCTGGCCGCCGTACTCGGGATCCCGGGCCGCTGCTGTCCAGCCGTCCTGTCCGTAGGTGCGGAAAACCTCGGCAAACTCCGGGGGGCACAACACCTGTCCCTTCTCGTAGCGGATGCCCTGCTCCTCGCCAATCTCGTTTAAAGGAGCCACGGCCTTTTTGGCAAACCGGATGGCCTCTGTGACCATCAGGTCCAGGGTTTCTTCGGTCAGTGACCGGTAGCGCTTAAGGCTGCAGAGACTGCCATAGCCGAGCTGTTCCTTTAATATGAAAAAGATGTCTTTTTGGTTGATTTTAAAATGCGTCATAACAAATCCTCGGACAAATCCTTAGATGGGTTAGGTAAACGAAGAGAAATCCGGGGGCCGGTGCTGAAAAAACGCAGCCAGGGCTTCTCTGCATTCCCCGGAGGCCAGGCGCCGGGAGAAATGATCGATCTCGTCGTCCATGGTCTCAAAAAGCGTTGATCTGGCGGACTTTTTCAGCAGGGCCTTGGTCAGACGAACCGATTCCGGCGGCTGCTGGGCCAGCTTTTCAGCAATGACCAGGGACTGCTCAACCACCCGGTTATCGGCAAACAGGGCGTTGACCATGCCCAGGTCCACGGCCTCCCGGGCAGAAAGGCTGCGGGAGAGCAAAAGGATCTCCGATGCCCGCTGATGGCCCACGAGCCTGGGCAGCAAAAAGCTGGATCCGGCCTCCGGGCAGAGCCCGAGCCGGACAAAGGGCATGGAAAAAGTGGCGCTGCAGCCGGCATAGACCAGATCAAAATGCAGCAGCAGGGTTGTGCCCACGCCGATGGCCTGGCCGTTTACGGCCGCCACCATGGGTTTTTCAAGCCGGCTGATGGTTTTGAGGAAGGGGTTTTCCCGCCCGGCCCGCAGTTTCGAGTCTTCACCGGCCTGCTGAAACTCTTTGAGATCGTTTCCGGCGCAGAAGCAGTCGCCTTTTGCGTGCAGAAATATCACCCGTGTTGCTGCATCCTTGTCAGCGGCTTCCATGGCTTCGGACATGGCCGCATACATGTTTCGCGTCAGGGCGTTTTTTTTCTCCGGTCTGCGGATTTCAATACGGCGAACACCGTTTTTGTGTACGACGCCAATTTCGGGTATGGAACCTGTGGTTACCATAAAATGCACCCCTTACGATGATGCCCGGCTGAGATTTTCCCATATGATGGAGTAGCCCTGCCCTCTTCCTACGCACATGGTGGTCAGGCCATAGCGGAAATCCGGATTTTCGGCAAACAGGCCCTTCATGAAAGCCACCAGCCTGGGTCCGGAGGCGGCCAGGGGATGTCCGTAGGCAATGGCCCCGCCCCACTTGTTCACACGAGGGTCATCTGCGGCCACGCCAAGGCGGTCCAGACAGTAAAGGGCCTGGACAGCAAAGGCTTCATTTATTTCAATGATATCCATGTCATCCATGGTCAGCCCGGCTTTTTCCAGAGCTTTTTGGGTGGCCGGCACCGGTGCGGTGCCCATAATTGTAGGATCCACGCCGGCAACGCCGGTGGCCACCCACCGCATTTTCGGAACAAAACCCTGTTTTTCCGCCATGGCCCGGCTCATGAGCAGCACCACGGCCGCCCCGTCATTTAATCCCGAAGAATTGCCTGCGGTCACACGGCCGCCCTGCTCCCGAAACGGGGTTTTTAACCTGGACAGGCCTTCCAGTGTGGTTTCGGGGCGGGGATGCTGATCCTTATCTGCAACGGTTTTTGTACCGTCTTCCAGCTGCACTTCAATGGGCACGATCATGTGGTCCATTTTTGCCGCAGCCACGGCTTCGGCGGTTTTGCACTGGCAGCGCCAGGCGTATTCATCTGCCATCTGCCGGGTGAACTCCGGGAACCGGTCATGGATGTTTTCAGCAGTCACGCCCATATTAAAGGCCGAAGGGCCGCCCAGCATCTGCTCGGCATCCGGGTGGGGATCGCGCATAAATCCCATGGGCAGATGGCCCATGTGCTCCACCCCGCCGGCCAGAAGGCAATCTGCCATTCCGCAGGCAATGTGGCTGGAACCAAAACCCACGGCGGTCAGCCCGCTTGCACACATGCGGTCAATGGAGCAGCCAGGAACATCCCATCCCCAGTCTGCCAGAATCGGGATCAGGCGGCCGATGGTCCCTCCCTGCTCCTTGACCTGGTTGGTAACCCCCCAGATGCTGTCTTCCACCATCTCCGGGGAGAAGCCGCTATTTCGGTCAACAAGCGCTTTTAACAAGGGAATGCACAGATCCTCGGCCCGTGTGTTCCAGAAAATTCCTTTTTCACCGGCGCGGCCAAAAGCGGTCCGCACGGCATCGACTACCACCACATCGCTGAATGGACTGGACATGTCCGCATCTCCCATTTCCTCTGTACCGATCCTGTCTTTACCGGATCCGTGCGGCAGCAAGGACCGCCCTGATCGACGAGCCTTCTGCGGTAATTGTATAAGGAGAAAAATTAGTCGAGAAAACCAAGTCTGTCAATATTCTTTTTCAAAAAATCATAGTTGCATTAAAAAAAAACCATGTTTTTTATTATACAACTAAAAATAGGGCTTGACAGTTAAAAATAAATTTTAGTATGTTTGAATTTTAATAAAATAAAAATGGATCAACCCAGTAACCGGTGTGTACAATGGCAAACAAAGCTCCCAAAAGCAGTCAAAAAAATCTGAAAAATCCCAAAAAAGCCGCAGCCATCTTAAAGGCCGCGGAGCACATATTTGCCAGAAAGGGGTTTCAGACCGCCACGATTTCCGATATCGCCAAAAAGGCCAAGGTATCGGAAGCCACCATTTATGAATATTTCTCCTCCAAAGAAGAGCTGCTGTTTGCCATTCCCGGGGAAATCATCCAGCATTACCAGGAAAAAAACCGCGAGATTCTGCCCTACATACACGGTGCCGCAAACAAACTGCGCTTTTTGATCCACCGGCACCTGGCCCTTTACGAGGACAATCCCGATTACGCCAATGTGGTGATGCTGATTTTAAAGGGCAATCCCAATTTTTTGAAAACCGAGGCCTACCGTGTTGTTCAGTCCTCAGCGCAAAACTACATCCAGGTGCTGGAAGAAGGCATCGAAAGCAATGAATTCCGGCCGGACATGGATCCGTATGTGATCCGGGCCATGATCTGGGGCAGCATCGAGCACCTGGTCACCCGCAAAAGCCTGCTGGGCAAACCCGCAAGCCTCACAGATCTTACAGAAACGCTCTTTAACACTCTTTTCATCGGCATCCGCGCCACCCCCGAGCAACCCCCGGTCCACATCAACGTCCACATGAGCCGATCCGAATAAAGTTTGATGGCACCGTAAAAAGTCTGATTTCAGATGGCGCCGTAAAAAGTTCAAGATCAAGGCTTGCGCAATTTCGAAGAATGCAGCGTACTTAGCCGTAGCTGAAATTCTGAGAAATTGCGCGTAACGCAGATATTGGACTTTTTACGGCGCCATCAAGTTTCCGGTCCAAAAGATCCTTATTCCTCAATGCCGCAGAGGTTTTTGGCCATCTGCTGTTTCTGCTGCATGTTCACCTGACGGGCAATCATGATCCGCTGAGCCTGGGGCGAGCCAGCCCCGTGCATGGACTCGGTGAGATAACCCACTGCAGCAGTTCCCAAAGTCAGGTTCTCAATAAGCCGCAGAATGCGGCGTCGGTTTTCAGTTGGCACATTCGCACTGGCACCGTAATATTTTTCCAGCCAGTGGGCGGTTTCCGAAGATGCAAAATCAGCAGCCGACGGCAGGGTCACCATGAGCCCGCCGGCCACGTCCTGGGCCAGCCTGGCGATTTCATAGGGAAAACGGGTCACGTTTTGCTTGGACACGTTGGCCAGCAGGGTGTTGACGCTGTAGGTGCCGCTGGGTTCCCTGCGGCCTTCTGCGGCACATGACAAAGATCCGCAGAAAAGGGTTTCATTGAGATGGTTCATCTCAATGATTTTGTCCTTTACATGGGAGGCCCCCTGGGTGCCGTTGTATTCGGCCACGGTCTGGGTGGCCCCGATGAGCACATCGCCCACCCCGGACTTGCAGGCATAACTCTGGCGGTGATAGCCGGCAAACTTTTCCACGAGAACGCCGGCAAACTCGTGTTCCCGGAACATGAAAACCCGGTCCCATGGGACAAACACATCATCGAAAATCACCAGGGCCTCATGTCCCCCGAATGCGGGGTTTCCGGTATCCAGCCGGGTCTGCTCGGTCTTGCGGGTATCACAGGACTGGCGCCCCATGATATAGGTAATGCCCTCGGCATCGCTGGGCAGGGCAAAGCAGACGGCATAGTCCCGGTCTTGCTCGCGCATGGCAATGGTGGGCATAACAATGATTTCATGGGAGTTGACCGCCCCGGTCTGATGAGCCTTGGCCCCGCGCACCACCATGCCCTCTTCGGTCTCCTTTACCACATGCACGTACATGTCCGAATCCGGCTGCTTGTGGGGCGGAAGGGAGCGGTCCCCCTTCGGATCGGTCATGGCCCCGTCACAGGTCAGGTCATTTTCCTGCACATATTTAAGGTATTTCAAAAACCGGTCTTTATAGTCGGTATCATATTCGGCGTCAATGTCATGACTGACAATGGAAATGGCATTTAAGGCATCCATGCCCACGCACCGTTGAAAGCAGCACCCGGTGTGGGCCCCGAGCAGCCGGCCCATCTTGGTTTTTTTCACCAGGTCGGAAACGCTTTGATGGATATGGGTAAACCGGTTGATCTTCTTTCCGGTCAAATGCGAGGTCGCGGTCATCAGGTCTTCGTGTTCCGGCTGATGGGCCAGTTCATAGGTCTTGGCCACCGCGTTCATGGACGGGCGGATAATGGGATGATCCACAGGATTGGAAATGCGTTCGCCAAACATGTAAACCACTATGTTTAGCTTACGCAGGCTTTCTTCGTATTGCCGGGCTGTCATCATGGCGGCACCTCTATATGCGCAATTGTTTTATTTGCGGGGGTGCAAAACAAATTCCCCTGCTGCATGCACGTCTGCTGCAGATCTGATTTCAAAAGTAAAGCCGTTTTCCTCCTTTTTCAAGACTGCGCAGATCTCCGGGGTTTGTCCGGGGATCTCCCTGTTGTACTGGATGGAAATAGCGCCGAACTTCCGGCGGTTTTCCATCAGGTGTGCAGCCAGGGTTTCAAGATAGTCAAAGTACAGGGCATTGTTGACATGCCCCAGGGGATCATAATCCGAGGCGCGGACCGCGATGGTCCGTGTGATGTCGGGTTCATGGATTACCGGCGGCTTCCACCGGTCCAGGTCAGCGTCTATGGCGTCATCTGACTCCACGGTATAACTTTGGGCCACATCCCCGGGAACCTTGAGGATTTTTTTGCGGACCAGATCAATGTAGAGCCACAGACTGGCGGCGGACATACTTTTGCGCCCCTGCTGATAGATTTCAAAATCCCGATATGACCGAAAACCACGAGTCCCCTTGTGCCAAGTCACAATTTCCAAAGGAGCGCCGAAAACCGGCTGATTGTGCACCTGCAAAACAAGGCGGTAAAGTACCCAGGCTTTCTGCTGCTTTAGCATGTCCGGGGTTGCATACCCGGCCTGTTGGGAATGCAGGGCAGCAGCCTGCTGCAGGCAGTTGAGCAAGACCCTGGGCCGCAGGACAAAGTCCGCATCCACTTCAAATAAACAGATCTCCCTGCTGATGGCAACCTTCATGGGCTCTCCTGCAAAAATACCCCCGGCGGCGGACTTATTCGTCTTTACCCGCCAAAACATTCATCGGCGATGTCAATGGCCGCACTGTTAGGGGAAACAATGCAATCCATCTTCCCCATGGCCGGGGGCAGCAGATTGCAGATGAAAAATTCAGCCGTATACATTATTCCCTGATAATAGGTTTTATCCTTTTTGCGCACTTTGGCTGCCAGTTTTTCCGAGGCCACGCAGGCGCGCCACAAGAGCATCCATGCAACAATCACATCCCCGGTGACCTCCAGAAACGGAAATGCATAAGCATAGGCGGTTCTGACCTGATCTGCCGGCCCCTGCCGGGACACTTTGCCCGCTGCCTGCTCCAGCCGGGCCAAAGCCCTGGCCAGAACATCAGCCATGTCTTTGAGCGCCGGGATATCTCTTGCCCGGGAAATGGTTTTTCCCACGTCTTCAACAAAACAGGCAAACAAACGCCCGTTTTTAAGCCGAAGCTTGCGCCCGATAAGATCCATGGCCTGAATCCCGTCTGTGCCCTCGTAAATGGAGGTGATCCGGCAGTCGCGCATAAGCTGTTCAACAGGAAATTCCCGGGTATATCCGTATCCGCCGTAGACCTGCATGGCGGTTGCACAAACGTCAAAGCTGCGCTGACTGCAGTAAGCCTTTGCCAGGGGGATGAAAAAATCAATGAGATCCTGATCGGTTTCTGACCGGCTGCCCTCCGGGTCGGCGTTTTTTCGGTCCATGAGAAGCGATACATAGTAAATAAAGCTTCGCATGCCGTCCACATGAGCTTTCATCCACATCAGCATCCGGCGGACATCCGGATGGACCACAATGGGCACGTTTGGCGCCTCGGGATCCTTTCCCGCGGCAATATCTCTTCCCTGGATGCGCTGTTTGGCATAATTGGCTGCATACAAATACGCCGCAGAAGCGTAGGTAAAGCCCTGGAAACCCACGTTTAACCGGGCCTCGTTCATCATGTGAAACATAATGGGCATGCCCTGGTTTTCCTCGCCAAGCAAAAGGCCCCGGCACTGTCCTTTCTGGCCAAGTGCGATGCTGCAGGTGGCACTGGCGTGGATACCCAGCTTTTTTTCCACTCCGGTGCAGACCACATCATTTGGCTCCCCAGGCGAGCCGTCCTCATTGACCCAGATCTTTGGCACAATGAAAATGGAAATCCCCCGGGTGCCCGCAGGCGCGCCCTCCACCCGGGCCAGGACCGGATGGATGATATTTTCGGTGAGATCATGATCGCCGTTGGTGATAAATATCTTGTTTCCGGTAATCGAGTAGGTGCCGTCGGTGTTTTTGCGCGCTGATGTGGTCAGTGCACCCACATCGGATCCGGCCTCGGGTTCGGTCAGCAGCATTGTGCCGCCCCACTGGCCCTTGTAGAGCTTTTTGACAAAAAGCGCCTTTTGTTCGGGTGTGCCAAACAGCTCGATCATCTTTCCGGTGCCGTGTCCCATCATGCCGTAATTGGCCAGGCAATAGTTGGCGCCCCAGATATATTCGAGCACCGCGGTGTTGATCATGTTGGGAATTCCCTGACCGCCGTATTCCGGACTTTCGGTCATGGAGGTCCATTCCCCGTCGAGCAGCAGCCGGAAAGGACGATGAAAGCATTCCGGCACCCGCACTTGCCCGTTTTCAAAAACAACGCCCTGCTCATCGCCTTCCGCGTTTGTTGGCAGAATCTCTTTGACAGAAAGGTTGCGGGCCTCTGTGACCAGCATGTCGAAAAGTTTTTTGTTCTGATCGGCAAACTTGTGGTAGCGGGTCAGCTGCTCTGCATCAAACTGCTCATAGAGCACAAAATCGATATCTCTGCGGTCTGCAAGAATCTGGGCCATGATTTTTCTCTTCTTTTGGTTGGTATGGAGTCAAAACGGTTATGCCCGCTCAACAACCAGGGCGGCTCCCATGCCGCCGCCGGCGCAAAGGGAGGCAACACCTTTATTGAGGTTGCGGCGCTTCATTTCAAAAAGCAGTGTGGTGGTAATCCGGGCGCCCGTGGCACCCACGGGATGGCCCAGGCTGATGCCGCTGCCGTTGACATTGGTGATCTCCCGGTTAAGCTCCAGAGCCTTTTCACAGGCCAGATACTGGGCGGCAAAGGCCTCGTTGATCTCAAAAAGGTCAATGTCGGCAAGGGAAAACCCTGCTTTTTTCAGGGCCTTTGGAATGGCCTCAACAGGTCCGATACCCATGATCTCCGGATCCACCCCGACGGTGGCCGTGGCCGAGACAACCGCCAGCACCGGCAGGTTGAGCTCTCTGGCTTTTTCCGCAGACATCAGAAGTATTCCTGCGGCACCGTCGTTGATCCCCGAGGCATTGCCGGCCGTCACTGTTCCGTCCGGCTTAAAAGCCGGCTTGAGCCTGGCAAGGCCCTCCAGGGAAACATCCCTGCGGGGATGTTCATCTGTATCCACCGTGCGAGTCTCTTTTTTGGCCCTGACCTCCAGGGGCAGAATCTCGTCTTTAAACCGGCCCTGATCCATTGCCGCCACTGCCCGCTGATGACTGGTCAGGGCCAGTTGGTCCTGGGCCTGGCGGCTGATATCATATTTTTCAGCCAGGTTTTCAGCCGTAATGCCCATGGCCGGGCCAATACCGAGCTCTGTCAGAGAATCCCACATGGAATCACGCACCTCGGTGTGGCCCATGCGGGCGCCGTTTCTCATTTTCTCGATGGTGTAGGCGGCATTGCTCATGGAATCGGTTCCCCCGGCCATAATCACATCCGCCTCCCCGCACTTGATCTGGTAATAGGCCATCTGGATGGCTGACATGGAGGATGTGCAGTTGCGATGGAGGGTAATACCGGCCACGCTCACCGGAAGACCCGCCTTAACTGCGGCTACCCGGGCCAGGTTGTTTTCCCGGTAGGTTTTCTGATAATTGCAGCCCCAGATCACATCCTCGACAATACCGGCATCAATGCCGGTTGTTTTCACCAGCGACCGGATCACCGGTATGGTCAGATCCAGGGCGCCCAGGGATTGAAACGCCCCTCCGAATTTGCCCACAGGCGTTCTGACCGCTGCTGCAATGACCACTTCCTTCATGGTTAAACCTCTCGTATGATTTTATTCCTGCCTGATACAGGGAACATGCCTTCACATCAGACAATCAAAATCCATGCCATATAACACGGTTGGTGCGGCATCTTTTAGGCGGGGGATAACCTCTTGAAAGAAGTAAAAAAAGAGAAAGGTTTACGGAATTTCATCCAGCCATTGCAGTCGAATTCGTAAGCAAAGGAAACAACAGTGTAACCCCACACATGTGAAACCGGTTACACATGGGTCGGTTTTTCAGGAGAAATCTTATATTTGGAAATTTTCTGATACAAGGTTTTGCGGCTGATACCCAAAAGCCGGGCCGATTTGGCCTTGTTCCAGTCGGTCTGCTCCAGGACCTGGACAATGCGGCGGATTTCATCTTCCTTTTTCATGGCCTTTGCCGGTCTGCCCGACCGGATGCCGCCCAGAATTTCGCCGGAGATATGTTCAATGCCGATTGTGCCGCCCCGGCTTAAGATCACGGCCCGTTCAATGCAGTGCTCCACCTCCCGGACATTGCCGGGCCAGTGATAGTTCATAAACACATCCATCACCTCGGGGCTGACGCCGTCGATGCACATGCGGAATTTTTTCTCAAACCGGCGCACAAAATGCTCCACCAGCAGGGGCAAATCCTCAGGTCGTTCCCGCAAGGGCGGTATCCGGATTTCCAGCACATTTAACCGGTAATAAAGATCTTCGCGAAACTCCCCGCGCCGGACCTTTTCCTTTAAATCCTGGTGGGTGCAGGCAATTACCCGGGCATCCACCCGCACAGAACAGGAATCGCCCACGCGTTCGAATTCTTTTTCCTGAAGCACCCGCAGCAGCTTGAGCTGGATCAGCGGCGAGATTTCCCCGATTTCGTCAAGCAGCAGGGTGCCGCTGTCTGCGGCCTGGAACCGGCCGATATGATCCCGGATCGCGCCGGTGAACGCGCCCTTGACATGGCCGAACAATTCGCTTTCCAGCAGCTGTTCGGCCAGAGCCGAGCAGTTGACCGTGACAAAGGGCTTAAAACGCCGGCTGCCGCTGTCATGGATGGCCCTTGCCACCAGTTCCTTGCCGGTGCCGCTTTCTCCCCGGATCAAAACCGTTGCCTCGTAATCGGAGATATCTTCCACCAGGCGATAAATCTTCTGCATCTGGTGGCTTTTGCCGATGATCCGGTGAAACTGGTGCCGCTGTTCCAGCTCTCTTTCCAGATCCGTGAGGCGGGTGATGTCGCGGATCACCAGGACCGCGCCCAGAAAACGGCCTGCGGGGTCCTCCAGGGGGGTACAGGAAAGGCTGACTTTCTGCATGGGAGAGCTTTGCCGGCCACAGGTGACCTGATAATCGCGCATGGCCCTTCTTCTGGCAAGGGTTTCTTTGACAATATCCAAACATGCGCAGCCGCATTGCCCGTCCTGGCCGCACGTAAACGTGCCCGGCAGTTTTTCTGTGCGGATGCCGCAGATTTTGGCTGCCGCGTCATTGGCCTCAACCACGTTGAGATCCGTATCCACGGTGACAATGGCGTCATCCACACTCCGGAAAATGGCCTCCAGCCGTCGGCGCTGGCCCATGAGCGCGGTTTCAGCCCTTTTGCGCTTGGTCACATCCCGCATCACACACCGAAACCCGCTGACCCGCCCGTCCTCGCCCTGGATGGGGGCTATGGAGATTTCCAGATTGCGGCACTGGCCGTCTTTGCGGATGATCTCATAATCAAAGGCCTTGTTGGACACCCCGGTCTTGTATACCTTGTTAAACGCCCGGTAAACGCTCAAAGCGGTCTGCGCATCCATGTATTTCCGGTAGGAAAGCCCCTCGGCTTCTTTGGGCCCATAGCCGCTGATATGGCAAAAGGCCCGGTTAAACCGGGTAATATTGCCCCGCAGGTCAGTTTCAATAAAACCGTCCTCAATGGTCTCAATAATGGTCTCAAGGGATTTTTTCTCGGCTTCCAGCTCAAGCAGACGCTGACGGAGGGACCGGCCGGAATGGTTGTTTTCTGTCATGTCCATTTCCTGGAAAAACATCCTGCGGTTTTATTGTCAATATGAACCTGTATTATTACCACAACCGCCTCCGGAAGCCAAACAACAGAACCCCGGGCAACGTATCCAGGGATGGCCGGGCGATACGAAAAACAATCGGACTCAAACACGCGTTGTTTTTATATAGAAATCCGAAAATCACGGCTCTAAACTGAAGGCGGGCCATGGGGCCGGGCAGGTGACGGTTTGTGAGTCGCATTGAGCGCGCAGGCGGTCAGCAGGGAGCAAACCGTCACCGGCCCGGCCCCATGCGAAAACGGTTAAAGTAACCTTTTGCCGGAAACTCCGGCAAGTCACGAATCAGAAAGACCGGCTTCCATGATTTCCCGGCTTTTTTGCATCAGCTCCTTTAAGGAAAGCTGCCGGACCTGATCTGCAGGGATGACTCCGGCCCGGCGGATCGTGATGTGATTTTGAATGCAGGTGTGAAACAAAAATCTGCCCGGGGCAAACAGCCGGTCCGTGCCGCTGATGCAAAGCACTTCAACAGGGACTTCAAACCGGCGGGCGATTTTAAACGCCCCGGGATTGAATTCACCCAGGCGGCCGGTTCGGGTTCGGGTGCCTTCGGGAAAAATAAACACCACCCCCCCTTTTTGGAAGAAAACAGGAAACTGCTGCATGCGGTAGATCAGCAAATCCGAAAATCCGTTGGCGGCATCTGAGGGAATATATCCGGCCGTGCGGATGACCCGGCCAAACACGGGCGTGCGGAAAAAGGCGCTTTTGACGATGGTGCTGTGTTTTTCAAAGGCTGCGGTCAGTAAAACCGGGTCCAGATAGGAGCGGTGATTGGCCACCACCACGCAGCCGGCAAGCCGGTCAAGGCTTTTATCCAGGCGGATTTTCAAACCAGGCCCAACAATGCGCACCAAACGGACAAAACTTTTGAAAAACAGGTGATTGAGCCTTTGAAAAGCCCGGCTCCGGTCTGCGGCAAAAAAAAACGCACAGGCGTAAACAGGTGAGAAGAAAAAAAGAAACCCGAAAATAAAATAAAACCAAAGCATCAGGGTCACCCCGGCGTCCACCAAGAGCTTGAAAAATCGGACACACCGGCTCATATCAGAGCGCAGGGGCTTTTAGTACAAGGCTGGTATTGACCCCGCCGAATGCGAAATTCTGCACAGAGGCAATATCAATGACTTTATCTGTCAATTGCGTGACATGGCCAATTCCGCTGCATCTGGAATCAATATTTTCCAGGTGCAGGGTGGGGGCAACAAAGCCTTTTTCCATCATGTAAAGGGTCATGATGGTTTCAATCACACCGCAGGAGGCCATGGTGTGGCCGGTGTATCCTTTCAGTCCGGTGACCATGGGCGAGTTTCCGTAAACCTGCTCAATGGCCCGGGCTTCAATAACATCGCCCATTTTGGTTCCCGTGGCATGGGCGCTGATAAAATCCATCGCCTCCGGCCCGATCCCGGCGCTTTCCAGGCCCAGTTGGATGGTGCGGGTGATGCCTTCAAGATTGGGAAAAATCAGATCCCCGCCGTTGTTGTTGCAGGAAAAGCCGATGACTTCACCCAGAATCGGGGCCCCCCGTTTTCTGGCAGCTTCGTATTCTTCCAGCAACACTGCGCCGGCGCCTTCGGCCACCACCAGACCGTCGCGGTCGGTGTCAAAGGGGCGGGGGGTCTGCCCGGGCCGGTCATTGTAGGCAGTGGAGCAGGCCAGCAGGTTGTCAAACACCGCCACGGTGGTGGTATCATATTCATCAGCACCGCCGCACACCATGGCGTCCTGCATTCCGTATTTCACCATTTCATAGCCGTAGCCGATGGATTGACTGCTTGTGGTGCAGGCAGTGGAGGAACAGATCACCCGGCCTGTGATCTCAAACATTTTGGTGATGTTCACCGCCGTGGTATGAACCATGGACTTCAGGTAGTCCACCGCACCAAGGGAACCGGAATGACTGTTTTCCTTGTGGTAGAGGGCCTTATAAATGTGGCGCTGCACCGAGGGGCTGCCGTGGGTGGAGCCAAACGCCACGCCCATGCGGCCAGAGGAGACAAACTCCCGGCTCAGCCCGGATTGCTCCAGCAGCTGTCCAACCACGTGGCAGGCGTAATAGGACACCGGCCCCATGGTTTTGCGGTATTTTCTCTCAAAACCGTACTCTATGGGCTCCTGCACGGTGCCAAAAACCCGGCAGTGCAGATAATCGGCCAGCAGGTCGTCACGGCGCAGGGGCTGTACCCCGGATATCCCGTTTTGAAGGCTGTGGACAACCTTCTGCTTTGAATTGCCGATGGGCGTAATGGCAGATGCGGCGGTGATGACGACTCTTCGATCCATCAGCTGTTGGCCACCCTTGATACATGGGCACCGGCATCGGGCAGAACCTGCTCTATGTAATCGCAGATACCATTTATGGTCCGGATATAGGACAAGGCATCCTTTTTGGTTTCCTGGTCCATTTCCACCTGAAAAAGCTTTTCGATTTCCATGAGCAGTTCAATGGCGTCAATGCTGTCAAAACCGTGGACTTCCCGCAGATCCTCATCCGGACCCGGATCCTCGATTTCAAACTGCTCCCGGAAGATTCTGTATATTTCGGCCTCAATGTCCTGTCGGTTACTGCGCATAGTCGGTATCTGCCCAATTGTTTGAAAAATACCCGCACAGGACCACATCCAGGCCTGCCCGGATTTTTGCAAAAGTTTATTTGTAAAAAATACAGCGGAAATAGTCAAGAACACATTGCAGCAAATTGGGCCTGCAGGGGTGCAAGGAAGGCAAAAGCCGCAAACCGGCCGTGATGGCTGAGGCTGACGGGAATTTTTTCTTCGATCCCGTTGATTTGAACAACAGGCGGGGCCGAGCGTTGGCAAACGCGGCTGCGCTCAATTTTTACCAGGGCATGGGGCAGGCCCGTATGCAGAGCAATGGCTGCGGCGGCTGCGGTGCGGGCAGCGGCGGAAAGTTGTTTTGCTGAAGGCTGTATTTCCGGATGGACATCGACAGCGGGTTCGAGCACATCCGCTGTCACGTCTTGCCATAACCCCGCAGAACCGATTAACCCAAGGCAATGGACACGGTTTTCATCCCAATCAAGATGCATGCGCACAGCTCCTTGAGGGGTGCTGACCGTGCCGGCGCACTGCCGGGCCGGGCCCGCTTGGTCAAAAACCGTCTCGTAGCGTCCGGGCCATGCAGAAATATCCGGAAATATCCTGGATACGGCCTTGTAGGCGGCCTCCTTGGCAGCCCACATCGCCCACAGACAGGCATCGGGGTTTTGGCTTTCTGCAAGCCGGTTTTGCTCGGATGCCGTGAGCACCCGGCAGACAAAGCGTTTGTCCCGGCTTTTTCCGCATGCACCATCTGCCCACAAATCCACCACATCATTTCCCACGGCCGGCAAAATAACGCTTCTCCATTTCAGCAAGATGCCCGATGATTTGTCCGGCGCAGTCCCTGTGGGCTCGCAGCCCTTTGAGTTGGGTTTCCGGGCGGCACGGCTCCACCATGAGGGTAAAGGTTTCGCCCCGGGCGGGAAAATCGCTGTAGGTATGCTGGCTGTCGCCGCGCAGATACATGCACAGCACCCGGACCTCAGACATCTGGCACATCCACCGGCCCACGTTATAGGTAAAATCCCGGGTATTGACCCGCCCGGTTCGCGAACGGGTGCCTTCGGGAAAAATCATGAGGTTCTGGCCCTTTTGAAGGATTTGCACGCATTTTTCCAGGCTCTGCTTGACCCCTTCCCGGTCGCCGCCCCGGACCACCGGAATGCACTTGGTAAGATAGCAAAATCCCCCCACCAGGCGGTTGCGGTTAAAATTCATGTACTCCGGCATGTTCCAGGGCACCAGATGAAAATCAGTCATGTACCGCCAGGTGGGAAACATGGCATAGGCCAGGATAAAAGAATCGATCAGTGTCAGATGATTGGCGCAGATCAGCCATGGTCCGCTGTGCTGGCGCATCAGGTCCCGGATCCGGCGGCGTACCGCTGTCAAATCCCGGATCCGCCAGCCGGCCAGGCGAATGGCCAGGACAATGAGGGGCGCGGTGAGCCACACGGCAAACCGGCCCAGCATTTCCTGGGTGTTTAAGGAACGTTTTATCCGGTCATTCATGAGATCAGTTATTCAGCGCCCTGGTCTGCACCCACCCGGCCTGCGATATAATTGACCGCATCGCCGATGGAGCGGATGTTGTCTGCGTCATCATCGTCGATTTCAATGTCAAAGGTGTCTTCAAACTGGATGATGATATCCACGAGCCGGGCGGAATTGACCTTGAGATCATCGAGAATGGAGGTCTCCATACTCACGTTTTCCAGTTTTGATTCATCCTTGACATAGTCTTTGATAATGCCCACCACATCGTTGAAAATCTGTTGTTTGTCCATTTTTATTACCTCCGTATTTTTGATAATTTCATAAAAGTTTTTACCATGCTGTCATGTTGCATCATTTTCCCATTTTTGCAGAATCAGACAGGAATTGACATCCCCGAATCCGAAACAGGCCTTGGCAATGGTTTTAAGTGCCGGCATTTCCAGGCACCGGGTGACAAACCGGTCGGCAAAGGATGCAATCTCCGGGTGCGGATCCTCGCAGTTTATCGACGGGTGCAGAAAACCCCGATCAAGTTCCAGCACGGCCGCCACGGTTTCAATGGCACCTGCGGCGCCCAGGCAGTGGCCGATCATGGACTTGGTGGAATTGATCCACGGAAAATCCTCCGCCTGGCGGTCCAGGGCGGCTGACCAGTTTTTCACCTCATGGGGATCGGCAAATGTAGCAGTGAGATGGCCGTTGATGGCATCGATCTGCTCCGGGCCGACCCCGGCATCCTTCATTGCCCCGCGGATACAGCGCTGGACCCCTTCGGGATTGGGCGCGGTCATGGACCCGCCGTTTCTGTGACCGCCGGAATTGGTCATAACGCCCCTGACCTCGGCATAAATCCGTGCACCCCGATCCAGAGCGGTTTCCAGGTCTTCGAGCACCAGGGCCGCTGCCCCGGCGCCGGGCACAAACCCGCATGCGGATGCGCTCATGGGCCGGGAGCCTTTTTCAGGATCATCGTTGAATTTCCTGGCCAGAACGCGCATGGAATCAAAGCCGCTCCAGGTGTAGGGCGAAGCGCCTTCAGCGCCGCCGGCCACCATTCGTTTGGCAAGACCTGTGCGAATCTTCCAGACTGCCTCCACCACAGCCTCTGAACCCGTGCTGCAGGCCGATGAATTGGAGGTCACCTGGTTTCCCAAAGCCAGCAATCCGCCGATGCGCGCACTTGTGCCGCTGCCCATGACCCGTTCCACCACCCGGGTGCCCAATCTTTTGACTCTTCCCTCATTGACCGTAGGCACCACTTCTGTTGCGATCACCTCCATATCCGATATACCGCAGCCAAACACCGTGCCCGAATCCCAGTCCGGGGAATCTTCGTCTCCGGGAATGGGAAAACCGGCATCTTTCCAGGCATCCATGGCGGATACAGCCGCATACCGAATGGTTTCGCTCAAAAACGACTGCTGCCGAAAATTTTCAAAATACCGGCTGCAGGCCTCGTCAAAACCTTCGGGTACGGCGCCGATCCGGCATCCGAATTTCAGCTCTTCGAGCCGGGGTATAAAACGAATCCCAGAGGCCCCCCGGCGCAGTCCGGTTTCAAAATTGTCCAGTCCTATGCCGTTGGGGCTGACAACGCCCATTCCCGTAACAACAACCCTTTTATGCATCGAGTTTCACTCCTGTTCCCATCAGCACGCCCGTACAAACGCTTTGCTTGTTTTGCCGTTCTATGCTGACCTTTGTTTTAATACTGCCCCTGCGAAAATAAATCTTTTCTCCAACCACCGTGACTTTTTCCCCGGGTGCCACCATGCCGGTGAACTCCACGGATTCGGCAAATGTAAAAAGCGTCTTTAACTCACGGATCTCGGATACCGGCCGGTTCTGGTGCAGCAAAATGGCGATCCCCAGGGCCACGACCCCGGCCTGGGCCATGGTCTCAATCAAAATCACCCCCGGAGTGACCGGATGGCCGGGGAAATGGCCTTGATAAAAAAACTCATCATCCCGGAACCGGTAGACGGCCCTGATGTGATTGTCATCAACTTCCAGAATATCGTCGATGAAACGGAAGGGCCGCTGCTGGGGGATCAGATCCATGACCTGTTGGATCATCTGCGCATCAGCCCCCATACATGCCTCCGTTGACATGGACCACGCTGCCCTGAATATAGGATGCGCCCGTGGCCAGAAACCCCACCACCTCGGCGACTTCTTCGGGGCGGCCCATCCGTCCCAGGGGCACTGCCGAAAGGATCTGCCCGCGGATGTCTTCGGGCAGAGCTTCTGTCATGTCCGTGTCAATAAAACCCGGAGCAACGGAATTGATCAGGATGTTTTTCCCGGCCAGTTCCTTGGCAAGAGATTTGGTCATGGCATCGGTGGCCGCCTTTTCCATGGTATAAGGGATCTGGCCGGCGTTGCCGGTATGTCCCACTACACTGGAAATATTGATGATCCGTCCGGATGCCCGCCGGAACATAAATACCCGCAACACCCGCTTGGTCAGATACCAGGCCCCGCGCCCCACGCTTCGCTGGGCGTCAAAATCATCGAGTTTCATGGTCAGGATCATGTCATTTAAGGTAAAACCCGCATTGTTGACCAGCACGTCCACACGGCCGGCCTGTTTTTTGATCTCATTGACCATTGCATCGATCTGTTCGGCAGAGGCCAGATCCGCCTGAAGCAGAAAACCGGCCCCGCCCCCGGCCTGAAGTTCTGCCAGCAGTTTTTGAGCGGGTTCTGCGCTTTTGCGGAAATGAATGGCTACGCAAAAGCCTTTGTCGCAAAGCGCACGGCAGCAGGCCGCGCCAATGCCCCCGGCCCCGCCGGTGACAAGGGCCACAGGCTTGTCAGCGCATGTCTTTTCTATATCGGTCATATATACCTCGGTTCGGAAAAGTTTTAAGTGTTAAGTGTTAAGTGTTAAAAATCCGTTTTTTATCTTAAAACTTAACACTTAAAACTTAACACTTATTCTTCAATTCTCGGATAATGGCTGTCAGCGATATTTTTAAAAATCCCGGCCCGGGCCTTTTTCACTGTGGCAACCGGAGTGTTGTCGGCCAGAATCTGCGCATTGGCCATGACAATGGCGGAACCATTGCTTTTCATCTCCCTGAACCGGAGCACTTCGATCTCAAAGCGCACCACCTCATTGTACGGGCGGATCTGACCGTTGAAAACCACTTCCTCGCATCCCAGGGCCCGCCCCGCGCCCAATGCACCGCGCCACACTCCGTAGAAACCAAGCAGCTGCCAGACCGCATCCACGCCCAGGCATCCGGGCTGTACCGGATCATCCGGAAAATGGCACTGAAAATACCAGGCGTCCAGGCGGATGTCCTGTTCAGCCGTGATCACGCCCTTGTTGCCGTTGGCCTCAAGGGATACGATCCGGTCGATCATCAAAAAAGGCGGCGCCGGCAGCCGGGCATCAAAATCCGCCGGCGGGTCACTGACCAGGCGGCCGTAGGAAAAGGCGATGAGCTGGGCCAGATCAAATTGCTGCTGCTGTAAAAACTGCTGGTATCGCATATGTTATTCCGCATCTTTGACGCTAAGCATTCCGTGGCCCCAGGTCAGACCGGATCCCACCACTGCCACGGCAATGTGATCGCCCGGCTGCAGATCCTCCCAGTTCTGACTGAGTACGGCCGGAGCGCTTGAACACCCCGTATTTCCGTATTCCACAACATTGTGCAGATTCCGGGCTTCATCAATTCCGCACCTGCGGCAGACGGTTTGAAGCATCATCAGGTTGGCCTGATGGCCTACAAACCGAAATTGGTCCCGGTTTTCCGGGTACTCGTCCTGAAGGCGGCGCACGCCTTCTGTGGCCTTACGGATGGCAAAGCGCTGAACCTGGCTGCCGTCCTGTTGGAAATGGCCGCCGCTGGGAATCTGCACCCTGTCCCAGGAGGCCGGATCAGATCCGTACTGCAAGGATTCAAAGCAGTAACAAGACGGGTGCCGGGCCGAAACCACGGCCGCGCTGGTGCCGTCGCCAAATAAAGGCGCCACTCTGCGGTCAGAATAATCCACCACGTGGGTGTAGTTTTCCGGATTGACCACCAGGATAAAACCCGGGGCCTTTCCCGGGGCCATGGCATCAAGAAAGGCCAGTTGTACCAGAAAAGTTGAGCAGGCCGCGTTCATGTCCATGCACGGGGCATCAATGCCAATTTCTGCTGCAATTACAGAGGCTTCTGCGGGAATGGTGTATCTGGGCGTAGAGGTCCCGGAAATCACCATGCCGATATCTTCGGTTCCGATTCCCGCCCGGTCAAGGGCCATTTGCGCAGCAGACGCTCCGGCCCCGGCCCGGGTATACAGGCTTGCCTCGGTTGCCGCCCTGGGATCGCGGTTTTTGGTCTGCCGGATATAATCCAGCGGCAGGGAAGTGCGGCGGGCGGCAATGCCCACGCGTTCCAGAATCCACTGCTCATCGCTGCCGATATCCAAATCCCTTAAAAACTGATTGTCAATGACATTGTCCGGGTAAAAATGGCCCAGGCCATGCAGGTAAAGCATGTGTTATCCGACCCTCTCCCCGCCGTCTGCGCAGATAAGCGCACCATTGATCCATGCGGCCTCGTCCGTGCACAACAGATAAATCACATCCGCCACGTCCCCGGGGGTGGTCAGGCGGCCGAAGGGATTGCGCAAGACAGCCTGGGCGCGGATCCGGTCACTTCCGGGAATGGCCCGGAGCGCCGGAGTATCGGTGATACCGGCCTGGATGATATTGGAGCGGATCCCGCTGGGTGCGAATTCTACAGCCATGGCGCGGCTGACGGATTCAAGCACAGCCTTGGCCGCGGAAATGGCTGCATACCCCTTCCAGGCCACGGTGTTTCCCTCGCTTGTCAGGCCAAGCACCCGGGCGTCTTTTGCAAAAAGGTTTCTGGACAGGATATCCTGGACCCATTCCACAATATTGTATCCCATGGCCTGGAGGGTGCGGTTGAAATCCTCTGCCCCGAGAAACTGGCGGTTGCTGTAATCCCCCTTGTCATCAACCAGGGGATAGACAGCATTGTAGCCTTGTGAAAACGCGCTTTGCACAATCTCGTCCATGCGCTCGGCAGACACTCCGGCCTCATTGGCCAGCAGGTTCCGGGTCTGGCTTGGTACAGGCGAGCCCGGGTAAGGACCCAGCAGCTTAAGATTGCCAAAAGCCACGCTGTGGAGCACAAGGCGGATGCGTCCCTGATCGGCCAGGGCACCGGAAAGCTCGTCAAGAACCCGGGTCCGTCCCTCATCAGAGAGCCCGTCAAGATTGAAAGCCAGCAGATTCACACCGGTCTGGCGCAATTTGTCAAATTCCGGCTCAATTTTCTTCATTGCACTGCGCCGGTCCCGGTGCACAATACAAAGATTCATACCATGGGCGGCCAGTTTTTTGGCCGCAGCCAGGCCAAAGCCGCTGGAACCGCCGATAATGACCGCCCAGTAGTTGCTGTCAAATGCCATCATGCACTAAATTCCCTTTTTGCTGCCGAAAGACTGGTAATGGACTTGCACTGGATATCCAGACTGCGAAAAAAATTCTTCAGGGGACGGTTCGGCCCGATCTCGTAAATCTGCCGGGATTTGGCCGCCAGGGCCTGCATGTTGTCGCGCCATTTCACCGAACCACTCAACTGGGCCACCAATGCCTCAATGACCCTGTCGGAAGTGGCGGCATGGAACAGGCCCGTATAATTGGAAGTCACCCGGGCGGCGTTTTTAAAATTGATCCTTACGGAAATGGCGGCCAGCACATCCCGGAAGGCCTCCTTCATGGCGTTCATGAAGCGGCTGTGGAAGGGCGCGCTGACATTTAAGGGCACAAAGCGCATATCCTCCGGATTTTCCATTGCCCCGCTGATACGCTCTTTTGCCTTGTCCATGCTGCCGGCATGACCGCTGATCACCACCTGGTCGGTGGAGTTGATATTGGCCACATCCACGGGCAGATCTTCGAGCATTCTGCGCAGTTTTTCAATATCAATGTTTTTGGCGATCACTGCTGCCATGGCGCCGATGCCGGGGGGCGTGGCCTCCTGCATCAGGTGGCCGCGGGTTTCCACGGTTTTTAAGGCGTCTGAAAAAGGCATGGCGCCGGCGGCCACCAAGGCCGTGTATTCCCCCAGGCTGTGGCCGCCGAAATAATCCGGACGAAAGCCATATAGTTCCTGCAGGCCCCGTAGCATCGCGATTTCGGTTGCCAGGATACAGGGCTGCGCGTACTCGGTGAGATTCATTTTTTCATTTTCCCCAAAGCACATGGCGCCCACGTCCCAACCCAACACGTCAGATGCTTCCTCGTAAGCCAGGCGACTGGCAGACACGTTGTCATAAAAATCCCTGCCCATGCCCGGCCTCTGGCTGCCCTGCCCCGGAAAGACCACTGCTGTTTTCGTATTGCTGCTCATTTTACCCTCCATATGCGAACCGCTTGAATAATAGATAAATGGTTGCGTCTTGTTCGCCATATTGCATACAAGAACCATACCAAAACATGGGTTTTCAGGACAACTATTTGAATTTTAAAAATAAAAAGAATTATCCCGCCATGAGCAGACCCGAGTCAAAGCCATCCAATCAAGCATTTTGTGTACAAGCCGGGTACACGGAATGTCGAACACAAAATATAATCAAATAAAAACAGGATATTAAAAGAAAATCACAATGACAGGGGGCGGCAAATCAGCAGATTTTGTCCGGAAGGCAGTCAGGGGCGTGTTTTTCAACAAAGAGGCGCAGGGCCCATTTCAAAAAAGCCCTGGAATGCTCCTTTCCGGCCAGATATGCGCCGAACATGCACAAAAAATGGGTCATGGTCCAAACCAAGGGGGCGCCGGCCACCACCCACAGGGGCTGGCGCACGTAGGCGGCAAAAACTCCCAGGGCACTGATAACAGGCCAGCAAAGCACATAGCTGGCCCCAATCAAAACCAGGCCGGCAATAACCCGGGGAGTGGGTTTTTTCCTGAAAATCTCCAGGCCGGCGTTTTCCCGCACGGCGCGACGGACAAAGCGTGTTTTGATCAATTGTACGGCCAGCATTCTGGAAAGGCTCACAACCGCCTCCTTACGGGGTTTAATGATTCCGGAAATAACCGCTTGCAAGTCAAAATGCAATATATTATATCAAAGCCGCCCGCAAGGGATAATTTTCATCTGTTTTTGATTTTGTTTACCCGTTTATTGATCCGAAAAGACATGATGCCGCCTTTCACAATTCTGAAAAATGTGGCCGCAGGCCCGGCCCGGCCCGATGATGACTTTGTACCCGGCAGGTACACCTACAAAGACGTCTATGCAATGGCCGCCGGATTTCAGCAACATGTGTTTGCCAAAGACCGTCCGGTCAGCTTGTGTCTTTGCACAACCGACCGCGGGAAAATGGCAGCGGCCCTGCTTGCAGCGCTTACCCGCCCGGCCATCCTGATTTTGCCCTATTCATGTGAAAAAACCGTTCTGGCCCGGATCCGGCAGGAGCAAGGTTTTTCAAAGGCTGTCACAGATGCCCCGGCAGACCTGCCCGGGGGGGTTGCGGCGGTGGACCCTGTGCCGCCTTCCGGCGGGCATAGGGCTTTTGACGCTTCTTTGATGCGGGATTTCGGGGAAGTCTTTGTCAAACTTTTTACCGGCGGCTCCACAGCCGCCCCCCGCACCTGGAGCAAAACCATCGGCAACCTGTTTTTTGAAGCCATTTATCACGCACAAAAAATGCAGGTGACCCAACAGGACCGATTTGTGGCCACAGTTCCGCCCTGCCACATCTACGGTCTGCTGTTTTCCGTGCTCACCCCGCTGGTGGCCGGTGCCGGGGTCATTGAGGGGATACCGACCTACCCCCATGAAATCCAGACCGCCATAGAAAAACACCGGGCCACCTACCTTGTGAGTATCCCGCTTCATTACAGGATGGCCGCAGGCATGGATCTGCCGGCTTCGAGCCTGGCACGCGTTCTTTGCTCTGCAGCCCGGCTGGAGCCTGAAGACAGCCGGGCCTTTTATGAAAAAACCGGCCTTGGCATCACAGAAATTTACGGCTCCACCGAGACAGGGGGAATCGCCACACGGGTGTGCACAACCATCCAACCACATTTTACACCCTTTGACTGCATTCAATGGAAACAGACAAACGGATCTCTGGCCATTTGCTCGGATTTCATATCCCCGGAGATTGCCCTGGATGCAGACGGTTTTTTCGTCACCAGTGACCGCATCCGCGTTGTGGGCCCCAATGCATTTTCCCTGGAAGGCCGGGCCGACCGGATTGTCAAGGTGGGAGGAAAGCGGGTGGACCTGGATGAAATCCGGATGGTCTTACTGGAGATGCCGGAAGTATCGGATGCGGCGGTGTTGAGCGTGGCCGACAGCGGCCGCCGGGGAAACGAAATCCGCGCCCTTGCCGCAGCACAGGCATCTGCAGGCCAAATCCGCCGCCATCTGGCAGACCGCCTGCCCGGCTATGCCCTGCCCCGAAAAATCCGGCTCACCGACCAGATCCCGGTATCGCCGGCCGGCAAATACGACAGCACCCAAATCCGCAAACTCCTGGACGCAGAATAGACCTCTTGCCCTGCAAAGCCTTGGATCAGTTTACTGCGAAGACATGAGAAACCCGCAGAGCCATACCAGTGGAAAACTCAGGGGCTTTGTTTTTTTGGCCGCAAATTTTTGCACACGACTTTCCATGATGCCGGCCCGGCGACGGTTTGCGAGTCGCATTGAGCGCGCAAGCGGTCAGCAGGGAGCAAACCGCCACCGGGCCGGCATCATGCGAAAACAACCAGATATGCGTTGTTTTTACCACAACCCGGGCTTTTACCCACAGCCCGAACCCCCACAACCCCATAGCCGGCTACCTGTCCTTTCCCGGCAGCTCAGCCAGGTTGCTGCGGTGATTAAAAACAATAAAGGCAATGGTGGCCAGGCCCCCCAAAACAGCCGGGGCAACATGCATCCACTTATACACTGTGGCCCCGCCAAGCACGGCCACCATGCAAAAAGAGGCGATAAAGGGAATCCGGAAGGCAAAATAGCCCGCAGCCCAAGCCAGGGCCGAAGCCAGCACCCCCCAGGGAACGATCACGGCCGAAAACCCAAGATAATTGGCCACCCCCTTGCCGCCTTTAAACTGATGAAAACAGGGATACCGATTTCCGGCAACAAGGGCCAGCCCGGTCCATGCAACACCTGCGGGATCCAAAAGATACACGGCCAGCGCGGCAACAGCCGCAGCCCGTCCCATGTCCAGGACCAGCACCAGAGCCGCGGCTGCCGGGCCGGCCTGGCGATAAACATTTGTGGCCCCGGGATTGCCGCTGTATTGGGTTCTGGGATCACCCCGCCCGGTGACCCGGAAAAACACAATGGAAAAATTGACAGAACCCAGCAAATAGGCCGTTGCGGCCACAACAACAAACATCATCAAATCTTGCCTTTCGCCTTTTGTTTTCCGGCGCAAATCCAGGCAGGCGGTTTTCTGCGGCCGGCAAACACATCACGCATGTGCAGGCCCCGGACGTATTCGCAGACACGGCCGTCTGCGGCAAAAATCCACACATCAAAATCATGGCTGCCCATGGCCCCGGATCCGGCCTCTGCAAGGGCCGTGTACCGGCCCCCTGGGACTGCGGGCCGCGTCACCGAGCGGAAATCAAATCCCACCGGAAACCCCACAAATCCCCTGTACCGCTGTGTCCACACGCAGGCGGCGTGAAATGCCGCATCCAGGACAAACACCGAACCCAGTGGGCCGCCGGACTCCGGCAGTTGCGGGGCGCGGATCAGCGCTTTTACACCGCCGGTTTCCAGATGCAGGTTTCCGGAAAGATTTTGATACGCCGGGCCAAAAGGCACCAGCTCATGATAAACAGCCTCTGTACGCACACGAAAAACCGGCTCCCCGGTTTGAACTGCGGGCGCATCAGGGATGGCCGCGGCTTTGTGATCCGAAAAAAAACAAAGCCGGGCATGCTCCCTTGTACGGGTAATACCCGATGCGGCCATTTTTTGGCGGGTCAGCAGCCGGGCCGTCAAACTTTGACCGTCTGCGGGCGCAAGCTCGAAAATAGCATCTATCTCTTCCTGGCCCTGGGCAATCTCCAGAAACTTTGAAAACGCGGCCTGCCCCATGATCCGCCCGGTGATATTTGTCCCGGCAGCGGCTGCTGCCAGCTGCTGCATTGACTCCACTGCCGGATACAGGGCCCTGCCTTCAAAGGCGTGATCCTGCAGATACGCCGGCAGGACAATTTTTTGCGCCATGGGCGGGAGGGTTTTTATTTCGGAAAAATGTCCCATAAGTTCTGCGTGTTTTCATCAATCCCAACGGGCCTGCCCGCGGAATTCAGGGCGCAGTGCTCGGTAAATCCGGTACATACGATCCCGCCGGTTTGGGCGTGGGTGATGACATAATCAAAATTCAGCTTCACCTTGCCCAGGTTTCCGGGCCGTGTGTGCACCCACATGGCATCATCATAATAAAGCGGGCTGTGGTACTTGATTCCCAGTTCAATGATGGGATAAACATATCCGCTGGCCTCAATATCCACGTATGGATACGCCAGATCCCGCATGAGCGAGGCCCGGCCGAATTCAAAATAACGCAGGTAATTGGCGTGATACACAACCGCGGAGCGGTCCGTGTCCGCATACAGGGTCCGGTTTTCGCACCTGTGCCAGATGCAGCCGTCGTGCCGGTTTTTCACAAAACGCGGATCACCGTTGTAGACTTCCGGATGAAACGGTTTGGGGCGCATAATCAAACTCCTTTAAAAACAATACAGCAATTGGTTCCCCCGAACCCGAATGCATTGGACAAAAAGCATTCATACCCGCCGGCCCGGGCAGAATCGGGCACCACATCAATATCTCCGAGTTCCGGGTCCGGAATATGGTTAATGGTTGGCAAAATCACACCCCGGCACATGCCCTCGATGCCCAGCGCCGCCTCAATGGCCGCAGATGCGCCCAGGGTGTGGCCGATCTGGGACTTGTTGGAGGACACGGGCAGGGACTCCAGGTAATTGCCGAACACGGCCCTCAGGCATTGGATTTCCGTAAAATCGCCCTTTCGGGTCGATGTACCGTGGGCGTTGACATAGCCGATATCTGCCGGGGCCAGCCCGGCATCGTCTATGGCCGCTGAAATGGCCCGAACAATGGTTGGCCCGCTTGGCAGCGTGAAATGGCAGGCATCCGAACTCCAGCCCACCCCGGCCACCTCGGCCCGTGGCACAAGCCCGTGTGCCGTTATGGCCTCTTCTGCGGCCAGCACCAGGACCCCGCAGCCCTCAGAGAGGACCATGCCCTTTCGGTCAACGGAAAAAGGCCTTGACGCCAGAGAGGGGTCATTGCAGGCTCTGTCGTTTTTGCCCACCTTGATGGTGGCGTTCATGTTGGCAAAACCGTGGATGATCTCAGGCATGATACAGGTGTCAACGCCGCCTGCAAGCACAAAATCACAGTCCCCGTCCCGGATCATGCGGGCGCCCAGGCCGATGGCGAAATTTCCCGAAGCGCAGGCCCCCTGGGGGGAGAAAACCGGGCCGGTAAACCCGAGCATCATGCCCGCCTTGCCCGCGGGCAGATTGGCGCACAGGTTGGGCAAAAGATAAGGGCTGACCCGCAGGGCGCCTTTGACACGCAGGGTTTCTGCGGCCTTGCGGAATGCATCCGTACCGTTTAGGGCCGATCCTACCATACAGGCGGTTTTGGGTGCTGTCTGATCATTGATTTCAAGGCCACTGTCTGCCAGGGCCGCCCGGCAGACATCCATGGTCAGGATCACAAAATCCGCGTTCCAGTTATGGGCCTCTTTGGGGTCCACGAAATCGCACGCCGCCGGATCCCAGTCCGGAATTTCGCCCACCACACGGCTTAAACTCTGTACGCTGCACCGGGTAACCTGGCCAAACCCGGCCAGACCAGCGGCCGCATTGTTCCAGGTCCTGTCAAAGGTCCTGCCCAAAGGCGTTGCCGCTGCATAACCAATAACAAAGACCCGTCTGTTCAAAGGTGCTTTCATAACAGAAAAAAACCGCCTTTAGCTGAATCGTTGAAACACCAGGCAGGCATTGCATCCGCCGAAACCAAATGCGTTTTTGAGCACAAAGGTCTGGTCTGCGGCCTGCAGGTGCGTGACCATCTCATCCACCGGCATTTCCGGATCCGGCACATAATTGATGGTGGGTGTGATTTTTCCGGCCAGCATGCCCGAAACCGCCAGGATGGATTCAATCGCCGAGGATGCGCCCATGGCA
The DNA here is from genome assembly GCF_013761005.1 of Desulfosalsimonas propionicica. Lineage (NCBI taxonomy): Bacteria > Pseudomonadati > Thermodesulfobacteriota > Desulfobacteria > Desulfobacterales > Desulfosalsimonadaceae > Desulfosalsimonas > Desulfosalsimonas propionicica. The sequence continues at coordinate 408,422 of NZ_JACDUS010000003.1, read as the reverse complement.
TGGCCGGTCATGGATTTGTTGGCGGTTACCGGCGGCAGTTTTGCGCCAAACACCGACAACAGCGCCTCATGTTCCACTGCATCGCCCGTGCGGGTGGAGGCGGCATGGGCGTTTACTGAATCAATATCGGCCGGTGCAATGCCGGCATTGTCAATGCTTTCTTTGATGCACCGCCGCACTGTGGGCGCATACGGGGCCACGAAATGATGGGCGTCTGCGGTCATGGACCAGCCCGCAAGCCCGACGTCAAATCCCAGTCCGTGGGCTTGTGCAAACTGGCTGGAGGCCAGGATCACCGCACCCGCACCCTCTGAGATCACAAAACCCCGCCGGTCTTTTGAAAACGGTTGACTGGCGGCTTCCGGGGCCACGGGGCTTTGGGGCTTGTGCCGGAACGCCCCGTTCATGGTGGCAAACCCGGCCACAATGGGTTCAACCAGGGCAAAATCCACAGCCCCGCAAATGGCCAGATCCGCGCGCCCGGATTCAATGAGCATGGCCCCGGTGATCAAAGAGGCCGCCCCTGTGGCACAGGCCGTAATCGTGGACATGATCGGGCCGGTGGCGCCTGTAAGAATGGCCACCTTGCCGGTGACCATGTTGATGCACGAATTGGGATTGGTGTAGGGGTGCGGCAGCTTGCCGGCCTCGCGCATGCGCCGGTCCGCCTCCAGCACCGCGTCCTGGCCCCCCACGGCTGAACTGAATGTCACGGCTGTGCGCGGGGCAAGTTCGGAGGTGATTTCCAGGCCGCTTTTTTCCAGGGCCCGGCTGACCACCAGCAGGGCATGCCGGAAAACAGGCGAGCGCCAGTTGGCCATTTTCCTGGGGCTTAAAAAAGGATACGGCCCGGCATCAAATTCCGGCACCTGCCCGGCGATGCGCACCGGAAACTCCGTGTTGATCTCAAAGCGGGTCAAAGGACCGATGCCGCTTTGGCCGGCACAGGCCGTCTCCCATTGGGCGTGCGGATCCGTGCCCAGGGGCGAGACCATATCATAGCCGACAATGACGCTGCTGCGAGGATGCATGAACCGGCCCGTTTTTACCAGGGGATAAACTGATAGAGTTTGGCAAACATCTCATACACCTCGATCCAGTTCTGCAAATCCTCTGTGGAGCGCATGTGTGCGCGCTTGTTAACCATGATCCAGCTCATATGCGCAGCCCCGTCCTTGCAGGTGGAACAATCCCGGGTGGCCGAAGTGCAGCACCGGTGCATGGTTTCAAGGTCCGAGGCCCAGCGGATAAACCGGATCAGACGGCGGGGCTGGTGGTTTCGGGTGTCCATGGGCTCGGTTACCGACGGGCACTCGGCCCAGCCAAACGTCCTGTCCAGCATTTTTCCGGTGGTGATGACCTTGTGATAATATTTGGATGAAATCACCGTGTCCGGATAGGCATCGAGCATTTCATCCATTTCCGCCCGAAGGTCGGCCAGTTCCCCGTCGCGCCAGTAAAATCCGTCCACGCCTTCATCGTTGGAAAGCAGCTGCATATGGACTTTGAGGCCCACATCCCGGATTTTTTTTATAATGCGCTCAGTGCGCCCCACCTGGTTGGGGGTAATGGTATAGAGGTAATAGGTGTAGGGATCGCCTTCATAATTTTTGCTGGAAATGCGGAATGTATCTTTTCCGCGCAGGCGCTTTTCATCGTCTTCATCGCCCCACAGGGAGATGCCCACCATCATGTCGGCAAACCGGTCCCGGGGCACCTTGATCAGCCCGTTTGTGGCGCAGTATGTGGGCATGCGGGCGTAAAACGCCGCCACCCGGTCCAGGCAGAGGGTGGGCTCGCCGCCGATCAAAATGGCCAGGTTCACACCCCGCTGCTTTTCCGAATCCACAAAAGCCGCCCATTTCTCCGGATCGGTTTCCTCCCGGGCGGCCTTGTCCTCTCCGGAGGAGAAAAAAAAGCACCCCTTGCACCGCAGGTTGCACTGGTTGGTCACATCATAGATGGAACTGCGGATATTGAGTTTGGATATGTTCTGGTATCGCTGATACCAGTGGGAATCAAGAAGAGAACTCACGGTTTTCATAAAATCAACCTCAAATGCGGCTTGCCGCTCAGAATAGATGATGTGCGGGCGGGGCCGTGTGCTGGTCACACAGATCCGGACTTTTTTCATACCCTCTCACCCACACGGCCAGGTAAACATCCACGTAATCCAGCCAGGCCGCAAACGTTTCCGGACATGCGGCGTGCCGGAACATCCTGGCGGTCACAACCGCGCTGCCTGCGGCATAATGGCGGCAGTCGGCGCAGTCAGTATCCGGCACGCAGCAGGCGGTATCACGTTTCCAGGTCAAATCCGCCCGGTACTGCCGAAAACTGCGTCCCAGGCCGATATCGGTTGACGGGTTGGCCCTGGGATACGGACAGGAAAACAGGTCATGCAAGCCCAGCCGGTGGGTGTGCACCACCCGGTGATAAGGCGAGAAAATCACATGATCCGGATACTGCCGGCCGATTTCTTCCATGGTCTGGCGGGTCTTTTCCAAAGACTGCGCATCATGGGCCAGTCCGCCTGCATAGCCCGCAGGGGCGGAGAACATGTTAAATGTCGCCCGGCAGTTGTTTTGCGCCAGCTGATCCATGACCTCTCCCGCCTCGCCGATATTGTGCCGGGTAAAGGTATAAACAAAAACGGCCCTGGGATCGTTTCCGTAATTTTGAATCTGCCGGGAAAGCATGTTTTCGGCGTTTCTGACCTGTTGACTGGTCGCATCGTTTCCCCATACCGATACATGAATCCGGTAATCCACCTTCTTATCAATGGGGATCAGCCCGTTTGTGGCGATGCAGCCCAGGGGGATTCGATCGTGGCAGACATCCAGCAGTTCCGGCACCAGCGAAGGTTCGGCCCCCGCGAGCACCACATAGGTAATGCCCCGCTGTTTTTCTTTTTCCATGAGCCGCCGCCACTGCTCCGGGTCCTCTATGCCCGTAGCGCCGGCCTTTTCACCCTGGTAATAATAACAGCCCTCGCACCGGATATTGCACTTGCGGGTCATGTCATAGGTGGATTCCCGGAGAAAAAAATATTTTCTGACCTTCTCCCACTTTTGCCGGATCCGGGGATCAGAGGCCAGGATATCGGAGAATTTCCACTCTTTTGCCGGCCTGCCTGCGCCGGCCGGCACCTGGATAGGATTGCTTGCTGCCTTCATAAAATCTTGCCGTCCCGGTATCATGCCGGCTATATTTTCACCGGCGAATTTTCAAGGATGTATTCGGCGATCAGACGGAGGGTTTTTAATTTGGGGTAATCTTCCTCATCAATGCGGATGCCGTATTCATCCTGGAGCACCAGCGCTACTGTGGCCAGATCCATGCTGTCCACTCCCACCTCGTCGACCAGATCCAGGTCCGGATCAAATGTTTCCGGGGTCACGTCTTCGAGCTTGAGCTCCTCGATGACAATGCCGGCCACCCCGCGAACAATTTGTTCAAAGTTTGATTCATGATTCATATGCCTGTGTTCCCCTTGCTTGTCTTTATTCCACAAACTGTGCCTGCAGGCGTCCCCTGCAGGCAAGTTGTTTTTCAACAGTGAGCTCAAACCGCCATTGGCCGGCAGCATTGTCTGCCGGCGACACACTGATCTCGATTTCCTCTTCAGGGCGGATCACCCGCCGGTACTTGGTCCGGTGGACTTTTTGCAGCACAACGGCCCGTTTTGTTGCCTCCTCAATTACCTGCAGCACGATAAAAAGCTGGGCAATGCCCGGAAGCACGGGATCCTGCGGGAAATGGCCGGAAAACCACACCGAGGATGCCGGCGCCCGGACAGTCGCAGAAATCCGTTGCCCGGACAAGTTTTCCAGCCGCTGCAGACAGTACCCTTTGTTGTCATGGTTCATATCAGGTCCGAATGCCGCAAGGCACCTGCGAGAAGTCCCTTTGCGGTTTTGGTTTTTATTTGGTGTTATCCATAAAAGGAATTAACGTGTTTGTCAACTTTGATGGTTGCCCAAAAAGTCAATTTTCATCATCAAAGGTTGTCAGGAAGGAAGCCCTGCGGCCGGGGCCGTGTTTTTCCGCTCCTGAGCCTTTTTGCGGGAAAAGGCTCAATGTCGCTTCAAAAACCCGCCCCCGCCCTTCGGGCTTCCTTGGGGACCATTCCCAAATCCGATAACGCTGTAAAACATATTGGCAACACCCTTCAAGATCCACCAAATTCAGATCCAAAGCAGGAAACATCTTGATAAAGAAACAATCGGCGTCATCTATTTCCAGAGCCCTGGCCATGGGGCGGGGCGGGGTGCGGTTTGTTTGGCTGCATTGGCGCGGTTTCGGAATAAGATCGGACCGGGGCTTTGGCGACCGGAATTTTAAACTGTCTGAGGGCGATCAGCCCGAGTTTTTAAAATTCCAGCCAAAGTCCCGGAACGATCGCCGAAAGCACGCCGCAGACAAACAAACCACACCCGACCCATACGAAAACCGGCAGGCTTTTTTGCAGAAAATCTGCTGGATCCCGGCATGGGGACGGAATGGTAGCGCGCTCAGGAAAGGCTTCGGTTCATGCGGCCGCTGCCGTAGCCTTCCAGGTCCATTGTCACATAATCAAACCCGGCCCTGCGAAGGGCGCTGACAATCTTTAAGCGCCGCTCCGGGTTGAGCAGGCGGTCAAATTCCGCCGGGCGCAGTTCAAGCTTTGCCGTATCGCCCAGATGCCGGACCCGGAAACCGGAAAACCCCAGGGCGGTCAGCGTATTTTCCGCAATCTCGATCATTTCCAGTCGTTTGTGCGTGATTTCCATACCATAGGGAATCCGGGATGCCAGACAGGCAGCGGCCGGCCGGTCCCAGTTGGAAAGCCCGGCCTGCCGGGCCATCTCCCGAATTTCCGCCTTGGTCAGGCCCGCATCCCGCAGGGGGGCCAAAACCCCCATTTCCTCGGCTGCCTGCATGCCCGGCCGAAAATCGGCCATGTCATCGGCATTGGCCCCGTGTGCCATACAAGTCACGCTTTGTTCGCGCATGAATTCAAACATTTTGGAAAACAGGATCTTTTTGCATATGTAGCAACGATTGGCTGAATTTTGTGTAAAATCAACAACAAACAGCCCCTCCACGCGCACCAGGCGATGGGAAACCCCGAGCATGCCTGCGAGCTTGACCGCTTCATCCACTTCCCGCCGGGGCATCAGCGAAGAGACCGCAGTCATGGCCACCACCCGGTCGCCGAGCACTTCCCTGGCCAGGGCGAGCAAAAGGCTGCTGTCCACCCCGCCTGAAAATGCCACGGCAAGGCTGTCAACGTCCTGGAACTGCTGCTGAACCCGCTTTTTCTTGCGATTTAATGGGTTATGATCCGCCACTGTTTTGCAATCCTTGTGATTTGTCATTTTCCTGTAAGCAACTTCAAAAACCGACCCTGACCGCAGGGCTTCCTTATGTATCATAAAAAAATGTTTACAAAAATCAAAGGTTCCGGTATAAAATTGATTGATATTTAGAGGATTATAAGGGTTTTTTAGCATATATGCCAATTCTTTTACCCGATCCACATAGGAGCTGATATGGGCAAAAAAAGCTTAACCAAATCCACTGCCAAGAAAAAAACAACCACTTCCGCCAAGAAAAAAAGCCCTGAGAAAAAAACTGCAGCCGCTTCTGCCAAAAAAGGCAAAACCCAGAAAAATACAACCAAAACCAAAAAGCCAACATTAAAATCCCTGAGAAAAAAACAGTTTGACGCCTGGCGCCCGGAAAAGCCGTTTGTACCTGAACCGGATCCGGCAGCAAAAAACGCTTTTACCGCCCCGCCGGTAACCGGCGATTACGGAAAAGAGCAGGCAGAAACCATCCGGGCCCTTCTGCTGTGGGACCTCAATGAGCCCTCCCCCGTGGCCAAGGCCCCGGAACCCGAAGCTGAAAAAGCGCAGGAACCTGCTGCTCAAAAGCCTGAACCGCCAAAGGAAAAACCGCCCGAAGCCGAAACCAAGGCCGAGCCTGAGGCGGAAAGCAAAAAGACTGACCCAAGCAAAGCAGAGGAAAAACCAGCCGACGCAGAAACCGCGGCTGAGGCCGAAGCCGAATCCAAGGCCGAAAAAACGCCCGAACCGGAGGAAAAACAAGCAACCGAAGCCCAGCCGGCTCCGGAGAAAAAGCCTGAAAAGGCCGAAAAAAAGCAAAAGCCGGAAGCCGCAGCCAAGCCGGAAAAATCCGAAAAAGCCAAAGCTTCTGAAAAACCGGCTTCTTCTAAAAAAGATTCCGACAGCGGCGGCGCAGCCGGCCCTCCGGGCGGCCCGCCGGAGCCGCCCAAACCGCCTGTGGCAGAGAAAAAAGAGCCGCCCCTGGACCCGAAACTCATAGGGCTTATCGCAATTGTGGGGCTGCTTTTTCTGCTGATCATCGGGGCGAGCTTTAGGAACGCGGACAACTACTATCTCAAGCAGACCGATAGGGCAATAGAGATCTGGAAAGGCAAGTTTTCGCCCCGGGGCCAGGAAAAAATCGTGACCTTGCCCGGCCAGCAGGCACCGGAAACGGAAAAAGCGATTTATGCCAGGAAAGAAGCCCTGAGCCTGGCATTTAACCATTTCATGGACCGGGCAGATGCCCTGAGCGAGGCCGAAGACCTCATCGACTTTCAAAGCATCCGTGAAAACCTGGAAAAAGCCAAAAAATACGCCTCCACCGACCAACAGAAACAACGCGTCAACCAACGGCTGGAAACCATGGATTTTCTAATGCTGCTCTACAAGGCCAATGTGGCGTCTGAAAAACAGACCCTGGAAAGCCTTGAAAACGCCATGGAGTTTCTGGAACGGGCAGCCGCCCTTGACATCAGCGAGCGGGCCCGTCGGTCCCTGGAGGATCGAATGACAGCAATCCAGGAGTCCGCCAGTGAGCTGGAAGAAGAGGCGGCAGCAGAAAAAGCGGCCGAAGCCGAACAAGCCGCCGAAGCAGAAGAAACTGCGGATGCAGAAAAAGCAGCGGAAACAGAAACAACATCAGAGGCAAAACAAGCCGGAGAAGATCAGCAGCAAGATGGCCAACCCGCCCCGGAACCAAACGGGGATGCGGCTGAAACAACAGGCAAGGAAGCGGATAAAGATTCTGACAAACAATCCGGACAAAACTCCAAAGACTCTTCCCAGGACTCCGATGACCCCGGAGCCCAGTCCGAATCCGAGCAGCAGTAGATATACTGATCCAAAACCACAACCGCAAAAAAAGCGGGCTCCCAGAGCGCCCGCTTTTTTTGTATCCAAAGTTAATACACCCGTAAAAAGTCAGATTTTAGATGGCGCCGTAAAAAGTTCAAGATCAAGGCCTGCGCAATTTCGAAGAATGCAGCGTACTTATCCGTACGTGAAATTCTGAGAAATTGCGCATAACGCAGATATTGGACTTTTACGGCGCCATCAAAGGTCATGCATACAAATGGCAGCACACGGTGCGATCCCGCAACCGGATCTGATCGGGCGCGGTGTCCCGGCACACCGCTATTGCTTTCGGGCAGCGGGGATGAAAATGGCAGCCCGGCGGGGGATCAGCCGGCGACGGGGTCTCGCCTTTGACCTGTGCGGATTCAGCCCGCTTTTGCCCGGCCACCGGAAGTGCGGCAATGAGCATTTGCGTGTAAGGATGGCAGGGTTCTCCGATGATCTGCGCCGTGGCGCCGATTTCCACAATCCGGCCCAGATACATCACCGCCACCTGGTCGGCAATATTGCTGACCACGCCCAGATCATGGGAAATAAACAAATAGGAGAGATGGTGGGTTTCCTGCAGGTTCAGCAGCAAGTTGATCACCTGGGCCTGGATAGAAACATCCAGGGCGCTGACCGCCTCATCACAGATCACCAGGTCCGGCCGCAGGGAAACCGCCCGGGCGATATTGATCCGCTGGCGCTGACCGCCGGAAAACTCGTGGGGAAAACGATAAATCATGGCCTTGTCAAGTCCCACTTCCGCCAGCAGCCTGCGGGCGTGCTCCTGTTTGGTGCCTTCGAGCATGCCGAATCTCTCCAGCCCTTCGGTGATAATATCCATGACATTCATGCGCGGATTCAGCGAGGAAACCGGATCCTGGAACACCACCTGCAGGTGGCGGCGCATCTGATCCATCTGCTTGCGGGACAGGTGAAGCAGAGGCCGGCCCCGGAAGCGCACATCACCGGCCGAAGCCGCTTCCAGCCCCAGCAGGGTTCGGCCCAGGGTGGTCTTGCCGCAGCCAGACTCGCCCACCAGGCCCAGTGTCTGATTCTGCTCCAGGCAGAAACTCACCCCGTCCACAGCCCGGATGCGCTGGGATTTTCCCGAAAGCAATCCCTTTTTCGTCTCAAACCAGGTTCTCAGATCCAAGACCTCCAGCAGAAACTCCCGGGCCGGATCCCATGCGTCGGCCGGATTTGGGGCGGTTTTTTTTCTCATCAGGCCCCCTTGTCCGGATAGACCAGAAAGCAAGCCGCCAGATGGTCTTTGCCGCAGGTCACCAGGTCGGGATCCTGGGTGCGGCACCGCTCAAACACATCCGGGCAGCGGTCCTGAAACCGGCATCCGGCCGGATAATCCAGCGGTGACGGGACCTGGCCGGGTATGTCAGTCAAATGATTTCGGCCGCCGGCCAGTTTCGGAATGGCAGCCATCAGTCCCCGGGTATAGGGATGGGCGGGTGCGGCAAAAAGGGTTTCAATGTCTGCGGTTTCCACGATGCGCGAGGCATACATCACAATGACCCGGTCGCACATTTCCCAGACAACACCCATGTCATGAGTGATGAGCAAAAGCGATGTGCGGTTTTCCTTCATCTCCCGGATCTTGGCAAAAATCTGGGCCTGGGTGGTCACATCCAGGGCGGTGGTGGGCTCGTCTGCGATCACGAGTTTGGGCGACAGCATCAGGGCCATGGCGATCATCACCCGTTGCTGCATGCCCCCGGAAAGCTGAAAGGGGTAGGCATCCATCCGGGACTGCGCATCCGGTATACCCACCTTTTGCAGCCAGGATACGGCATATTCCCGGGCGGCTTTTTTGGACATCCGGTGGTGGAAACCAATGGCCTCTGTGAGCTGCCGGCCGATGCGGTGGAGGGGGGAAAGCGCGGAAAGCGGTTCCTGGAAAATCATGCTGATTTCATTTCCGCGCACCGCCCGCAGATCCCGGGTGTTGATCTGCAGCAACTCCCTGCCGTCAAAATGAACAGACCCGGACACAATCCGGCCCGGCGGGGAGGCAATCAGCCGGATCAATCCCAGGGCGGTCACGGATTTGCCGCACCCGGATTCCCCCACCAGCCCGAGGCTTTCCCCTGCGCGGATGGCAAATGACACCCCGTCCACGGCCCGGATCACGCCCTCATCTGTGGCAAATTCAATCGCCAGATTGTCTACGGAAAGCAGCGCTTTCATTTTCATTCCTCCCGGATCACCCGTCACCTGTCACCCGTCACCGCTTTTCACTCCATCCTGGTATATTGCTTTGGATCATAGGCATTGCGAACACCTTCGCCAATAAACACCCCCAGCAGCATCACCGCAAACAAGGCAATGGAGGGATAGACAATCAGCCACCAGGCCCATCTGTACTGCTGGGCCTCAAACAGCATCTCCCCCCAGGAGGCCGTGGGCGGGGGCATGCCGAAGCCCAGGTAATCCAGGGCCGCAAGTGCACCGATGGCCCCCACCAGGGAAAACGGGAAAAACGTAATCACCGGCACCAGGGCATTGGGCAGGATATGTCTGAAAATAATTTTTCGGGACGAAACCCCCATGCACCGGGCAGCCTCCACAAACGGGCGCGTTCTCAGGCTCAGAAACTCGGCCCGGATGTAATAGGATATCCCGATCCAGTTAAACAGGCCGTAGCAGACCAGCAGGAGTTCAAAGCTTCTGCCGTAGATCGACCCCATGAGAATCATAACATATAAAAACGGCAATGCGTTCCAAATCTCCACAAACCGCTGGGCCGTAATATCGAGTTTTCCGCCGTAATAGCCCTGGACCGCGCCGGCGGCCACCCCCAGGGACATGGAGGCCCCAACCAGAAGAAGCCCAAAGCTCATGGCAATGCGCATGCCGTAAACAATCCTTGCCAGCACATCCCGGCCCGCGGCATCCAAGCCCAGGGGATGGCCGGCCACCGGCGGATAGGGAAAACGCACATCCTCTTTTTCAAACCCGGCTATGTACTGCCGGCCGTCTGCCACCACCCGGTAATCAGCCACGGGCGCATCAAAGCGCTCTGCAGCCAGACTTTTGATCACTTCCTGCTCGGCCTGGCTGATTTTTTCCCACAGCCCGGGCCATTGGCCGGCGGGCCGCAAATCCGGTGTCAGGGAAACGGTTATATCCCGGGCGTCTTTCATGGCCGGCTCATAGATCAGCATGCGCACGGTGTCCGGGGCGCTGTTTCTGGGTTCGTATTCGGCCAAAACTCCGGTATAGGTTTGGCCGTGCTTGTTTTCCAGGGCAAAGGAGACAAAGGGTGCGGCCTGATTGGCAAACCGCCTGGCCAGGGCCCGGATCAGTTTTTCCGGCAGATCAAAATAATCGTTGAGGCGGCCGGGGGGTGTTTTGTCCGGCTCTGTTCGGGTGAAAAATGATAGCAGGCGGCTGTCGGCAATTTCAAGATCCGAGCCGATATCCGCGCTGGCCGCCCTGGGCTCTGGGGCAAACCGGAGGGTGACCTGATCGGCCACGTCAATGCTGTTGGGATCAACACTCTGGTAGGGGCCGTGGGGGTGCGGGGCAAACAGCATGAAATTGTCGTCATTTTCGGCAAATGCCGGCGATTGGTCCAGGGCCTTGTAATCCGGTCGTGTATGGCGGCCGCTTCCGGTAAACACGTCTTCGGCATAATAGGAAAACACCGGAAAAAAAGAGCGGCCCTCAAATCGGACATACAGGGGCGTGGCATTGCACAAAACTTCGGCTGCAAGGCTTGCACCGTAGAGAATCACCAGCAGCCAAAGGGAAATCCAGGCCCGTTTCATGGTCCGGAAGCGCGCCAGGCGTTTTCGTGCAACCGGGTTTCGGAGAATCATAACCTCACTGTTTCCGGAAATTGATCCGCGGATCAATAATCACGTAGAGAAAATCCGCCAGCACGTTTCCCAAAAGCCCAAGAATCGAGGTCAGGGCCAGAATGCCCATGAATACCGGATAATCCCGGCCAACGATGGATTCCAGACTCAGCCGGCCCATGCCCGGGATTTCAAAGACCTGCTCGATGATCACCGAGCCGGCAAACATCACGGTTAAAATCCCGCTGATGCCTGTGGCAATGGGAATCAGGGAGTTTCTCACCGCATGGCCCCAAACCGCCCGGCCAAAGCTGCCGCCCTTGGCCAGCACGGTGCGCACGTAATCCCGGCTGATCTGCTCGATAAGCGAATTTTTCATCAGCAGGGTCAAAATGGCGAAATTGCCGATGACATAGCACAGCACGGGCAGAAACATGTGCATGAAAACATCTTGGATTTTGCCGAAAAAACTTAAACCGGCGTAATTTTCCGAGTGAAACCCGGCCATGGGAAAGACATTCCAGAAGGTATCCACGGTGCCGCAAAACAGCATTTTCAGCACCATGCCCAATGCGAACGGCGGGATGGCATAGCCCACAAACACTGCAACACTGGAGGCCAGATCAAATGTGCTGTTATGCCGCAGGGCCTTGGCAATGCCCAAAGGAATGCAAACCAGGTAGGACAGCACAAACCCGGTGACCCCGAAAACCAACGACACCTGGAACCTTTGTTGGATCAGCTCCCAGGCGGTTTTTTCCGGGAACCGGTAGGAATGCATTTGCATGCCCACTTTGTCATGTATCAGCCAGTTCCAGTACCGTGCATACACTGGCTTGTCAAAGCCGTAATAGGACTCGATCTGCCTGCGTTGTTTTTCGGAAATGCTGGCTGAAGCCCCTTCTCCGGAAGTGGTCTCGCCGGTGCCCATGCCCCGCATCTGCATGATGGCCTGCTCCACGGGGCCGCCGGGTACAAACTGGATAAGGGCAAAACAAAGCACTGTAATGCCGAGAAACGTCGGAATGATCAGCAGCAGGCGTTTGACAAAATAATCCAGCCGTTCCATGAATTGCCGGTTTCAGAAGGTGTTTGCAAACAGGCGGCATGCCGCCGCCCAAGATACGGTAATGCATCCAGGCTCATCAATACCGCATCCCAAGCCGTTTTTCAAGGCTATAGAGCAATTCTTACGCCGCCCGATTTATCCGCATCTGCCGGGTCAGCCGATGTTTTGTGCATAGCGGACTATTGCTCCACATCAGTGATTTTCGCATGATGCCGACCCGGTGGCGGTTTGCTCCCTGCTGACCGCTTGCGCGCTCAATGCGACTCGCAAACCACCACCGGGCCGGCAAGAACATTTCCAAGGAAGTCCAAGGACGGGGGCTGTTTTTGAAGCGACATTGAGCGTTTTTGCGCGAAAATTGGAAACTGTTTAAGGCCGGCAGGGCGAATTTGTAAATTTCAGCAAATTCAGTGGAAGAATCCGCAAAAACGGTCAGGAGCGAAAAAACTGCCCCCGGCCGCAGGGCTTTCCTTCCTGAGAAACACCAAGCGATGTAAAAAAAGCTTTTCGATTATCAAATGCCAGAAAAAAACACAGGGAACAGGACGTATATATCCTGTTCCCTGTTGGGAAAGACAATATTTTTGAAAACGGTTTTTTAAAAGGGTAGAATTTGATGCCTTCGTAAAAAGTCTGATTTCAGATGGTGCCGTAAAAAGTTCAAGATCAAGGCTTGCGCAATTTCGAAGAATGCAGCGTACTTAGCCGTACGTGAAATTCTGAGAAATTGCGCGTAACGCAGATATTGGACTTTTTACGGCACCATCAAATTTTACCGTTTGGAGAACTGGAACCGGGCCCGGGCGCCGCGCTGACCGTATTTTTTCCGTTCCTTGGTTCTGGGGTCGCGCTTGACAAGACCGGCTTTTTTCAGCATCTGCCGGAAATCCGGGTTGGACTGGAAAAGCGCCTTGGTGATTCCGTGCCGGATGGCACCGGCCTGGCCCATGGCGCCGCCGCCGCGAACGTTGACCTTGATATCGTATTCACCGGTGGTATTGGTGAGTTCAAAGGGCTGCATGAGCATCTGGCGGGCAGCGTCCTGTGCAAAAAACTCTTCAACCGGCTTGTTGTTAATGATGATCTCGCCCTTTCCGGGCTTCAGCCAGGTGCGGGCAACGGCCATTTTCCGTTTGCCTGTGGCATAAAAAACGTTCTGCTGTTCCATCAATCCCCCGAATGGTTTTTATATCCAATACTGATGGTTTCGTAAAAAATCGATTCTATCAATATTGTACGGCAATGTTTTAAATTTCCAGCGGCTCGGGCTGCTGGGCGTGATGCGGATGTTCGCTTCCGGCATAAACTTTGAGCTTGCTGTTGATGTCCCGGCCCAGCGGATTTTTGGGCAGCATGCCGCGCACGGCATTGCGAACCAGATCCTCGGGCCGTTTTTCCCGGAGCTTTTCCGCGGTAATGGACTTGATGCCGCCGATATAGCCGCTGTGACGATAATAGGTCTTCTGCTGCCATTTCCTGCCGGTGAGCCGGACCTTGTCGGCATTGATCACGATAACAAAATCACCGCAGTCCACGTGGGGGGTATACATGGGATTGCGCTTTCCGCGCAAACGGGCGGCCACCTCAGTGGCAAGGCGCCCCAGGACCATGTTTTCCGCATCCACCACGTACCATTTTCTTTCAACTTCGCCCGGCTTGGCGCTCTTTGTATATTTTTTCAACGGTTTCACTCCTTCGCGCAAAAATTAATTTGACATAATTAACCAAATTCGCAAAGACTGTCAAGAAAAAAACAACAAGTCTTTTCATCTATGCCATGAAACGGTGTAATATGACTTCCCTGGAAATAGAGGTCAAGTTTTATCTGGCAGATCCGGAAAAAATCCGCTCCCGGATCACGGCCGCAGCCGCCGAAACCAGTGGCCGCCACCACGAATACAATGTCTGCTTCGACGATCGCCAATTCGGTCTGCTCAACCGCAAGGCCCTGCTCCGGCTCAGGAAAGCCGGCGACAGCACAGAACTCACCTATAAGGGCCCGCCCCCGGAAGCCAGCAACAGCAAGGAATTCAAAATCTTTACGGAACTGGAAGTGGCAGTCAGCGATTTTGACACCACTGCCGCCATTCTCAAGGCCCTTGGCTTTCATGCCGAACAAATCTATGAAAAATACCGGCAGACCTGGACCCTGGATAACGGCACCCTGCTGTGCATCGATTGTATGCCCTTTGGCTGTTTTCTGGAAATCGAGGGCCGGGCCGAAAATATCAAAAAGGCCGCGGCCGACCTGGGGCTGCAGTGGGAAAAGCGGATTCTTTCCAACTACCTGGCCATTTTCGATCGCATCCGGGCCGCCTGCGGCCTTGCCTTCAATGACGTGACCTTTGCCGGGTTCAGGGATTCAAACATGGACTTTGCCCCGTTGATCCTGGAATTCGAAGCGGGCTCAGAAACCTGATATCACCGGTCCGGCCGGACAAACACATAAACCGGATCGCCAACTGCCATCTGCAGCACCCGGGCTGCGCTGTCCTGATTCACCGAAATCTCCAGCCTGTCAAAAGAACCCGTAATGGCCAGCAGGCGGCCTATGGCCGCATCTGCATAGCAGCGGCTCAGACCTGAGATGACCTGGTTTCCGGCCTGGACGCAAACAGCATCCAAGTCCCGAAAATGTTTTTCCAAATGACTGCGGCCAATATTGGACACGAGATTGCCGAACCTGTCTGCGTACACAACAGTGCCGGTCAGCCGGCCGCTGGCGTCCATGTGCGGGGCCGGCCCCAACTCCAGGCGCACCAGGCTTTGCAGTGCAATTTCAGGCCCGAGCATCTCCGGTTTCATCCCGCAGACCAGCCTTGCTGCAACCGGGGCAAACACGTCTCTTCCATGAAAAGTCCGGCTCACCGGGTGCAGATAAAGATCGGAGTTGTTGACAAGGAAAACATCCGCGTTGTCAGCATCGTCGAGCACCAGGCTCAACACCCCGTTATCCGGGGCCACAAACACGGCCTTTGATGTGCGCACCGCCACAGAACGCCGGCTGCTGCCCACGCCCGGATCCACAACCACCGCGTGCACACTGTTGTGAGGAAAGAATCCATGGGCGGCAGCCAGCATAAAAGCGGCCTGATAAACATCCTGAGGCGCCACATCATGGGAGATATCAATGACCCGGGCTTGCGGGCAGAGCGAGGTGATGACCGCCTTCATGATGCCCACGTATGGGTCGCTTAGGCCGAAATCCGTGAGCAGGGAGATAACAGGCATGACAGAGCCTTTTGATCCAGACATCAATCAACCGGGTATCCCAGATGGGAAAAGGCTGCAGAAGACGCCTTCCTGCCCGATGAAGTGCGCATGAGCAGCCCGATTTTCAATAGATACGGCTCAACCACGTCCACCAGAGTATCGGTTTCCTCCTGGAGCGTGGCGGCAATGGCCTCGATGCCCACAGGCCCGCCCTTGTAATATTCGATGATGGTTTGCAGATAACGCCGGTCCAGGGGGGTCAGGCCGAGGTTGTCCACGCCTTCGAGCTGCAGGGCATCTGATACGGCCGTGCGGGTGATCTTTCCGTCGCACCGCACCTGGGCGTAATCCCGGACCCGCTTGAGCAGGCGGTTGACGATCCTGGGGGTGCCCCTGGAACGGCTGGCCAGTTCCCCTGCCCCCTGGTCATTGATTTCCAGGTTCAGCAGGCTGGCCGACCGGCCCGCAATCTTGATCAGATCGGCCTTGTCATAAAAATCAAGGCTCCGGAAAATGCCGAAACGATGGCGCAAAGGAGATGACAAAAGCCCCACTCGCGTGGTGGCGCCCACCAGGACAAACTGTTTTAAGCGAAACCGGTGGCTGCGGGCGTGAATCCCTTTGTCAAAAATAAAATCAATGCAGTAATCCTCCATCGCCGGATACAGCAACTCCTCCACAGCCTTGGACAGACGGTGGATTTCGTCGACAAAAAACACGTCCCCGGTTTCCAGTTGGGTGAGCATGCCGATCAAATCCCCGCCCTTTTCCAGGGCCGGCCCGGATGTGACCACCAGGCGGCCGCCCATTTCATTGGCAATGATGTGGGCCAGGGTGGTTTTGCCAAGTCCGGGCGGGCCATGGAACAAAACATGCTCCAGGGCTTCACCCCGCAGCTTTGCCGCCTCGATTGCGATCTTTAAGGTTTCAATGGTCTCGCGCTGACCGATGTATTCGGCCAGCCGCTCCGGGCGCAGAGAGACAATGTCGGGCTCCTGGTCTGCGGGCACGCACTGAGTGGTAACGATTCCCTGCCGGTCCGAGGAAAATGAAAAACTGTTACTGTCCATTGCTTACCTGCCCCCTGTAAACCTCTTCAAACAGCTCCTCAGGAGTCGAGATACCGGGTTTGCGATGCATGGCGGCATCCACCATTTCCTTTGCCTCGCCCGGCCGGTGTCCGAGCTGTTCCACCAGGACTTCCGTGACCTGGGCAGCGGCATCCGATTCGGTTTCAGACACCGCCGGAGCCTCGGGCAAATCCCGGATCAGGGAGAACTTGCCCATCTTGCCCTGCAAGGTGGCAATGATCTTGTGGGCAGTTCGCTCGCCAATGCCGTTTAGGCGCTTCAAGGGCCCGATATCGCGGTTTTCAATGGCCCGGGCGATTTCCTTGACCGGTATGGTCAGAGCCTTGACCGCCTTCATGGGTCCGATGGCCTCCACGCTGATAAAGGCCTGGAAAAATTCCCGCTCGGCTTCCAGTTGAAAGCCAATGAGCACAGGCCTGGGCTGATGCTCTGTCTGATAGTAGTAGATATAGAGGGACAAGTGCTCACCAAGGGCCATGGATGCAATGGTATCCATGACAAAACCGGGCACCAGCACCTCATAGCCCACCTGGCCGGCCAGCAGCAGAATCCGGTCGGCTTCTTTTTTTAACAGGGTTCCTTCCAGGTATGCAATCATGGACAAATCCGGAATATAAAAATTTTCAGCATTTTTTCCGGGTCCGGCAGCCCGTCTGGGCCGGCGCCGGACCCACCCGGTAGAGGCCCACCAGGGCCAGGGCCAGGGCATCTGAGGCATGGGACGGGGAAATGGGTTCCGGATGCTCAAGCCGTCGTCTGACCGTGGCCTCAAGCTGACGTTTCCCGGCATTGCCGTTGCCGGTGAGGATCTGTTTGACCTCCCGAACCGCAATGGCATGCACAGGAATCATAGCCCGATGCCCGGCCAGCATGAGCACTCCTGTCACCTGCCCGAGAGAAATACCCGACTTGGGATATCTGGGCAGGGAAAATACATCTTCAAGGAGCATGGCATCGGGGCTGACCCGGGCCAGAATGGTGGAGATCTCTTCAAATATCGCATTGAGCCGTTCGGAAAGCAGCGCCTTTGCTTCCGTGCGGATCGTGCCGTAAGAATAACGGGCAACCGTCATGCCCGTTCCTTCCACCACGGCAATGCCCGTGGCAGCCAGGCCCGGGTCTATTCCCAAAAAAGTGGCCATAACAGACCGGTTCCCGGCTTCCAGGTTGTATTAGAGGTTTGCAAGCTTCTTTTTGGCAATTTTTGCTTCGTTGCTGTCCGGGAACTTTTCAAGCAACTCATTTAAAATCAGCCTTGCATTGGCATTCTCTCCGATTTTTTCAAAGGAAAAGCCCTGTTTGAGATATGCACCGGCCACCTTGTTGCCGTCGGGATAATTCTTGATCACTTTTTCATATTCCAGAATGGCGCGCTCATACCACTGCTCTGCAAAATAAATCTCGCCGATCCAAAATCTGGCATTATCCGCACGATCAGAATCAGAGAACTTTTCCAGAAACAACTCAAACCCCTGTAGGGCGGACTGGAAATCCCCGTTGTCATATGCCTGTTTGGCCGATGCATAGAGTTCGTCCTTGCTAAGCTTGCCCAACTCGGTTTTTTCCGGGAACTTGGATTGCGCCAGCGCTTCAAACCGGGCCGTTGACTCCATGCCCATAAACTCTTCAAGACGCGAGATCCGCTTATCATGAACGTCAAGGGATTCGGCATGCTTTTGCAGTTTTTTGTCAAGCATGCCCATGTCCTCTTCAAGGGCATCAAACTGCCGCTGGAACTGATAGCCGGTTTCCTCATAGCTGCCCTTTAGATCCTGAAGTTCGGAACGAAGCTCGTAGAACTCCGCATCCTGGCCGGCAAAAAGCTCCCGCATTTCATTTAAATCAGACTGTTTCTGCCGATCTTCCATCAATTGCCCAACAGAGGCATTCAGCTGGCGGTTCTTTTTTTCCAGGGCGGATATCTGGGACTGAAGCCGTTGGACATCTGAAACAGTGGCGCACCCTGCTGCAGCCATAACCGCAGCAAACAGCAGGGCACCCGTCAAACGGATAAAGGTCTGGTTCATGTAGTGATCTCTCCCTTGGCGCGTTTCCCCGGAGCAACCCGAAGGCTTTTCCGGACGTTACCGGCAGCGGGTAAACTGAAATTCTGCACGCCGGTTTTTGGCCCAGGCCTCCTCATTGCTGCCTTCAACCGCCGGCCGTTCCTCTCCGTAGCTGATAGTAGACAACCGGGAAGCATCAATGCCGGACTTAACAATAAAATTCTTAACACTCTCGGCCCGGCGGGATCCCAGGGCAAGGTTGTATTCGTCAGTGCCGCGCTCGTCACAGTGCCCTTCGAGAATCACGCACTGATCCGGATTGGCCCGGAGCCATCGGATCTTGTCACGCAACGCATCCCGGGCTTCCGGACTCAGGGCGGAATCGTCAAATCCGAAATACACCTTTTCATTGACAAACTGTTGCCGGGCTTCAGCCTCGGTTAGACGGGCTTCCTGTTGCGCCTTTCTCCTGGCTTCAATTTCCTGCTCTTCAATGGCGGCCTGCCGCGCTTCTTCCCTGGCGGCCCTTTCCGCATCACTCAGTTCGCTTTCAGTCATGCCGGGCTGATCCGCGGCGTCACCGGGGCCGGGCGCCTGCTTGCCGCAAGAAACCACCATGACCAGGCTCAATACGAGAATGCACAATAACAATGATTGGATATGATTTTTTTTAAGCATCTTGTCCTCCTTGTTGGGGTGTAATCAAAGGTCCAATCCGAAAATATCGACCAATACCGCAGCCCGAACTCCCATCAGTTTCCTTTGGCCGGGGACCAGTCCGGCAGCTGCTGCTTGGCGTCCATATCCAGCAGCATCCGCTGATCCGTTCCCGAGGCGGTCATGACAAAAAGCGCAGATGACCCGGTCCGGGTTGAGGAAAATACAATCATACTGCCATCCGGCGACCAGCTCGGCGCTTCGTTATCACCGGCCTGCCGGGTTAACCGGGAGACTTCCCCGGTATTGACATCAACCACATAAATATCGATGCTGCCGTCCTTCATCCCGGAATATACAATCCGATCACCATCCGGGCACCAGTCCGGCTGGGTATTGTAGCGCCCCTCATAGGTAAGACGGCGAATGCGGCCCGACGAGATTTCCTTCACATAAAGCTGGGGAGAGCCGGAGCGGCTTGACACAAAGACCATTTTTTTACCGTCAGGCGAAAACGACGGAGAAACATCCACTCCCCAGCTGTTGGTAAGTCTTTTATCAACTTTTCCTTCAGGGGTCAAAAGATAAATCTCCTCGTCACCCTCAAATGCAAGGGTGGCAGCCAGGCCGGAGCCGTCCGGCAGCCAGGCCGGGGTAATGTTGATCCCTTCAAAAGCGGTCAGCTTGGTGACCTCCTGTGATGAAGTATCCACCATGTAAATCTCAGGCCGGTCATCGGTGTAAGCCGTGTATGCAATGGAGCCAAAATCCGGATGCCACGCGGGCCCGACCACTATGGGCTGTTGCTTGGTGAGGCGCCGGAGATTTCTGCCGTCAAAATCGCAGGTGTAAACCGCCTTTCCATCCGCATCACCACCGACAAAAGCAATCCGGCTCTCAAACAACCCCTGCCGGCCGGTTAACCGGGCGATAACCTGATCGGCAAACCGCAGCACCATCTGCCGGACGTCATCCGCAGGACTGGTGTAGCGCTTGCCCACAAGCAATTCCGAGCGGAAGGGGTCAAAAAGCCGAAATTCCATTTGCAGCACCCCGGCTTCATACCGGACACCGCCGGTAATCAGCAATTCAGCGCCGATATCCCGCCAGTTTTTAAAATTCAGGGCTTCCATGGTAACGCCTTTTTCCGCCGGCCGTTCCAGAAACGCACCATGGTCAATGAGTTTAAAATAACCGGTATAGGCCAGGGCTTCAGCGAGCTGCACGGCAGCGTCCCGGGCAATCTGCTCTTCTTCCGGGGCCACCGACATGGACTTGAAAACGGGCACGGCAATGGGAACCTTTTGGGAAAACGGCTCGCTGATATTGATATAATCGTAATCAGCGGCACTGGTCTGATAAATTGCGGCAAACACCAGTATCCATGCACATGCGATAATTTTGAAAAAAACCCGGGACGATCTTTTCATGAAACCCCTTTTTTTGTTCATTCTTTAAACCTGACGGCTTCGTAAAAAGTCCAATATCTGCGTTACGCGCGATTTTTCAGAATTTCACGTACAGCTAAGTACGCTGCATTCCTCAAAATCGCGCAAGCCTTGATCTTAAACTTTTTACAAAGCCGTCTAAAAACCGACTTTTTACGAGTGCATCAAACCTGACGGCCGCAGGCAAGCCGCAGGCTATTGCGCCAGGCCTCTGGGGGTAAAGCCCAACACCAGATGATAATGCGGATAATCTTTGGGCAGAGGCGGCAGCGGATTGGCCTTCATCACGGTCTTATATGCGGACTCATCAAGATAAGCATTGCCGGATCGTTTTTCATACCAAACATCCGCTATGGTGCCTTCAGGCAAAATCTTGATGACCAGGCGGGTTTCCAGCCCCTTGCCGCCTCCTGCAAGTTCCGGAGAAAACGCCCAGTTCCGCTTCATTTTCACTGCCACCTCAGCCTGATAGATCTCCATGGGACTGTAATCTTTATTGACCCCTGTTCCTGTGCCCTCCCGGTCTGAATCCCCCCCCGAAACCCGGCCGCCGCCGGCAAGATCGGCGACCTGTTTTTCCATTTCCGCGATCCTGTCCTGCAGGGATTTGGGCCGTTGCTCCCTGGATTTTTCCGAAATCCGGCGAACCGCATCTTCGATCACCTTACGGGAATCCAGGGTTTTTTTCTTCAGGGAGGTTTTGACAGAAGGCTCAGGCTCGACCAAATCATAATCGGCCGCCACTTTTTTCCTTGCCCCGGTTTTTACCGGAATCGCCCTGGCTTCCGGCGTCTCTTTTTTCCCGGAGGCCTCTGAGGCCCTGGTTTGCTCCGAAAATTCGGCATCATCCAAAGGCTCCGCGTCCTGCCCGGACGATGCGTCTTCTAAAGTAGCCTCCCCCGGGGGCGACGGGATCTCAGGATTAAACCCCACCAGATCCACGTTAATCGTTTCTGTTGGATTGATCCGCGGCGAGGCCTCTCCAAAAGGAGAAAACACAAGGGCTCCCAGCAACGCCAGATGAATCAGCAGGGACACGCCAAAACAGGTCGCCCAGAAAAAGGGCGGCAGATCCTGACTGTAACCGGACACATTTTGGGATTGGGGATTTTTACCGGACATGGTGGACTTGCATCAATCCTGGTCGATTTTTTGCGCATCGTCTGACTGTTGGGCAACCACCCCCAGCCGCTGTACGCCTGCGCTTTTGATTTCACTCATCACCATGACCACCCGACCGTAGGAAACGTTTTGGTCCGCCCGCAGAAACACTTCCGGGGAACTGCGGTTTTCAAAGATTTTCTCCAGTTTTTCACCCAGATTTTCCGCACCCACTTCCATATCATTGATATGCACGGCCCCGCTTTTATCAATGACCACCACCAGAGGCTCCTGATCGGTATCCAGCTGCTGGACCGTTCGGGTCTCGGGCAGGGAGACATCGATTCCCTGGACCATCATGGGGGCGGCCACCATGAAAATAATCAACAGCACCAGCATGACATCCACAAAAGGAGTCACATTGATATCCGACAAAAGCGAATCACGATTGTGCTGCTGCATCATCGGGCTGCCTCCCGGTAGGCCAGATAATCGCTTTCAACGATATTGACAAAATCTGAGGCAAAGCTTTCCATTTCCGATTCCAGGATTCGGATTTTCTGGGTAAAGTAATTATACCCGATCACTGCGGGAATCGCCACGGCCAGCCCGGCGGCCGTGGCCACCAGGGCCTCGGAGATGCCGGGCGCCACCGCGGCCAGGCTGGTGGCCCCCTGCTGGTAGGCAATGCCGTGAAACGAGTTCATAATACCCCAGACCGTGCCGAAAAGACCGATAAAAGGCGAAATATTGCCGGCAGTGGCCAAAAACGGGACAAGCTGAATCAGCCGGAGGCTTTCCATGGTTACCGAACGATTCAGGCTCCTGCGAACGGTTTCCACGCCCATTGTTTTCCTGTCACCCGGCGAATGGCTGCTTTCTCCGGACGAAGCCGATGCTTTGGCGATCCGGTTGAGCTTTTTGAGTTCCATGTAGGCGTTTCGAAACATCCGGGCAACCGGACTGGCCGGCATGTTTTTGGCCTGGGCAAAGGCATTGGAAAAATCCCGTGTTTTCCAGAAATAATCAATGAATGCAGCAGACTGTTGATAGGCCTTGCGCACCTGTACGTACTTCACAAAAATAATGGCCCAGGTGGCCACGGAAAATGCCAGCAGCAACAGGATGACAAACTGCACCATCAACCCGGCATTGAGCATCATGGAAAGAATATTGAGCTTATCAGGACTCATGTACGCCTCTTCTGTTCATCTGAATAAATTGTTGCAATCCGTTTCTCTCGTCCTTAACCAAGTTTATGCATAGGTGTCAAGGATAATGACGGTTCAAGGTTCAAGGTTCAAGGTCCAAGGTTTGGGACAGAACATAAGGAACCCTGAACGTTGAATGATAAACCCGTAAAAAGTCGAGATCAGACGACTTTGAAAAAAGTCCAAGATCAAGGCTTGCGCTATTTTTGAAGAACTGAGCGTACTTGGCCATACGTGAAATTCTTCGGAAATTGCGCGTAACGCAGATATTGGATTTTTTGCGAAGTCGTCAACGTTGAACACAAAAACGCCTTCATGCACCTGATGCATGAAGGCGTTTTTGTTTGGTATCCGTTGGGGTATCAAAGCTACATGGGGTATCAGGGCTACATCATGCCGCCCATTCCGCCCATGCCGCCCATGCCGCCCATGCCGGCGCCGCCCATACCGCCGCCGGCGTCACCCTTTTCATCGGGGATCTCGGCGATCATGGCTTCAGTGGTCAGCATGAGGGAGGCAACGCTTGCCGCATTCTGCAGGGCAAAGCGCACCACCTTGGTGGGATCAATGACACCGGCCTTGATCAGATCTTCGAAATCTCCTGTTTCGGCATTATAGCCAAAGGAGCCTTTCTCCTTCTTGACCCGGTCGATGACAACAGAGCCTTCGTGGCCGGCGTTATTGGAAATCTGGCGCAGTGGCTCTTCCAGAGCCCGGGTCACCACCTGCACGCCCAACTGCTTTTCCACATCCAGCTTGATCTTCTCCAGGGCCGCAACGCAGCGCACCAGCGCCACGCCGCCGCCGGGAACAATGCCTTCTTCCACGGCCGCACGTGTTGCATTCAACGCGTCTTCCACCCGGGCCTTCTTTTCCTTCATCTCGGTTTCAGTGGCGGCTCCGACGTTGATCACCGCAACACCGCCTACGAGTTTGGCCAGACGCTCCTGGAGTTTTTCACGGTCATAATCCGAGGTGGTGTCGTCGATCTGGGTGCGAAGCTGCTTGACGCGCTTTTCAATGTCTTTCTTCGCGCCGGCGCCGTCGACAATGGTGGTATTGTCCTTATCAATGGAGACATGCTTGGCCCGGCCAAGATCATCCACGGTAATGCTTTCAAGCTTGATACCCACGTCCTCGGAAACCACCTGACCGCCGGTGAGAATGGCAATGTCCTGGAGCATGGCCTTTCTGCGGTCGCCGAAACCGGGCGCCTTGACTGCGGCCACATTCAGGGTGCCGCGCAGCTTGTTGACCACCAGGGTGGCCAGGGCTTCGCCTTCAACGTCTTCTGCAATGATCAGAAGCGGCTTGCTCATCCTGGATACCTGTTCGAGAATCGGCAGCAGGTCCTTCATGTTGCCGATCTTCTTTTCGCTGATCAGGATATAAGCATCATCGAGATCAACGGTCATTTTTTCCGTGTCCGTGACAAAGTAAGGAGAGGTGTAACCCCGGTCAAACTGCATACCCTCGACCACTTCCAGGGTGGTCTCCATGGACTTGGCCTCTTCGACGGTAATCACGCCTTCCTTGCCGACCTTTTCCATGGCCTCGGCGATGATGTTGCCGATGGTCTCGTCATTGTTTGCAGAAATGGTTCCGATCTGGGCGATTTCGCGCTGATCGTTGGCCGGATGGCTCAGGCTGGCCAGTTCTTTTGTGGCGGCTTCCACGGCTTTTTCAATGCCGCGCTTGATGGACATGGGATTGTTGCCGGCAGCCACGAGCTTCTGGCCCTCGGAATAAATGGAGCGGGCGAGCACGGTTGCGGTGGTGGTACCGTCACCGGCCATGTCACTGGTTTTGGAAGCCACTTCCTTGACCATCTGGGCGCCCATATTTTCAAACTTGTCCTCAAGTTCGATCTCCTTGGCCACGGTCACGCCGTCTTTGGTCACTGTGGGCGATCCCCAGGATTTTTCAATCACCACGTTACGGCCACGGGGTCCCAGGGTTACAGCCACCGCATCAGCAAGCTTGCATACACCGTTTAACATCTTTTCACGGGCTTTATACCCGTACTTTATATCTTTTGCCGTCATATTTTACTCCTCCAGTTTCTGTTGTATTCCTTTTTTCCACAATCACTTCAAAGACGCAAAGCTTACTTTTCAATAATGCCCAGAATGTCGTCTTCCCGCATGACCAGATGCTCTTCTTCGTCAATTTTGACTTCCGTACCGGCATACTTGGCAAACAGTACGCGATCGCCCTGCTTGACCTGAAGGGCGATTCGCTTGCCGTCATCGCCGATCTTTCCATCGCCCACGGCCACCACTTCGCCCTGGGCGGGTTTTTCCTTTGCACTGTCCGGAATAATGATGCCGCCTTTGGTTTTGGATTCTTCTTCCAGCCGCTTTACCAGAATGCGATCATTTAACGGTTTGATTTTCATTGCCCACTTCTCCTTTTTGCTTCTGCCAGTTTCAATTGGTTGGTTGATGAAAAGACGTAAAACTTAATAAATTCAATACAATAGAACCACATGCCGCCGCGGGATACAGTTTCCATATCCACCTTATCAATGCGGTCCATTTTCACAGGATTCGAATCGGTTTCAAACCCTTCCGGCTCTTTTTCTGAATCGAAGGATACGCAAACAGGTTTAATCGTCGCTTGCGCTGCTGCTGTTTTTCGGTTGTGCATCGGCTGACGCTTCTTTTGTTGAAGAATCGTCTTTTTTGCCGGAAGATGATGAAGAGGCACTGGTACCCTTGGCATAATCGGTGGCATACCAGCCGGTTCCCTTCAAATGAAATGTACACTGGGAAATCCGCTTATGTAACATGCCCGAGCAGTCCGGGCATTGGGTAAGTGGGTTTTCTGAAACCTTCTGCAGAATTTCATGCACCCGCCCACAGGATTCGCATTCGTATTCATAGATTGGCATCGCTGAAATTTCTCCTGTTTTCAGAATGATACCTCGATTACAAGGCTTGATTGATGATCGTTATCAATATAGTTCATTTTTCCTGCTTGTCAAGACAGGCATGGAAATTTTTTTGCCGCCAATGATCCTGTATAAGCCCTTTGCCGGCAAACCAAAAAATCACCATCAGCTCTTTTCGGCGGCTGTGAGCCAGTTCCCGTAAAAAGCAAAAACCGGAGCCATGCCTTTTATCTTTCTGGGGGCAAGGATTTCATGGGTAATCCGGTGCACCCGGGTTTCCTCTGTCTGTTTTTGGTCCTCCGGCACATCAAACCGCTGCTGAAAACGGTTAAACCGGACAACATGGACCAGTTCATGGCAGATCACGTAGACGAGGAACGGATAAAGCGCCATTGCCGAATGCTTTTTCAAACAAGCGAGGATGGAATGATCCTGGACACAGATTTTGTAAAAATCCTGTGCGCTGGTGATGAGAACGGCATTCTGCTTTTCCGCGCGGTAACGAACGATCTGTGCGAAATGATCGGCCACGATCTCCCGGGCCCCGAGATCGGCTGCGGTTTTCACATCATAATTGAGCTGACGGAGCTCGCTGGCCGAGAACTTATAATAATCGCTGACCAGATCTTCAGCCATGGCCACAGCCTGGCTGACCACTGCCATTTGCTCTGAATCAAAAGTCATCATAGGCTCGAATTCATTCAGGGCATCCATAGACGCTCCTGCGCCACAAGGGTTTGTGCAGACAGGGCATGATATTTGGAAAACATATGGACATCGTATGAAATATATGTTATTTTTTGCAGATTCACAAGTAGGATGTATATTTTAATTCATCCTTTTGAATTAAACCGTACAATAAACTGTACGATTTCGCCATCCGGGCTGTTGAAAATTGAAAAAGGCCCGATGGATAAGACTTTTGAGCAGAAAGGAGGTGGGATATTGGGCAGTGTGATTAAAAAACGCAGAAAAAAGATGCGAAAACACAAGCATCGCAAGCTACTCGCACGGACAAGGCATCAGAGACGCAAAGGGAAGTAGAACAATGATTTCACCTGCGTTCGTGTTCATGTATAAAAAGCCGGGAAACGCCAGTCATTAAACGGATTGGGCGGTTCCCGGCTTTTTTTGCTTTTATCCGGATGTGCTATCCGGCCGCAGAAGCCCGGCTACTCGGAAACGGGGTTAAAATCATTTAAATATCGCAGAAATTCCGAATCCGTGGACAACACGAGATCTGCGCCCTCCAGGGAGTTCTGGTACACCTCCAGGGACTGGAGAAAAGTGTAGAATTCCGCGTCTTTTTCAAAGGCCCGGGCATAGATCTCTGTAGCCTGTGCATCAGCCTCGCCCTTGATCTGCTCGGCCTTCCGGTAGGCCCCGGACTGGATCTCCAGAAGATCACGCTCCTTGTCACCCTCGATCTTTCTGGCCTCACCCTGGCCGATGGAGCGGATTTTTTCCGCCATCTGCTTTCGCTCGGCAATCATCCGGTTATACACCGAGTTGCGCACGCCCTTGACATAATTGACCCGCTTGATTTTTACATCAATGATTTCAATGCCGAATTTTTCAAGCTTGGGCTGGGCTTCGTCAAGCATCCTCTTGGTGAGCGCGGCCCGGCCCACCTTGATGTTATACTGCCGCCGGTCTTTCTCCTCGGTTTCCTCCACCACTTCCTTGATGGCCTCGCTTTTGACATCATCGAGTTCCTCCTGGTCAAGGGTGGTCATTTCCCGGTTGCTGTTTCTCACTGTTTCAATGAGTTCATGGGAGGTGACAACGTTTCTGACCGCGGGATTGATAATATCATCCAACCGGCCAAGGGCGCTTTGGGTATCTGTGACGGTTCTGAAAAACGCCACCGGATCCACAATCCGCCATCTGGAAAAAGTATCGACCCAGATGTAAGTCTTGTCCAGTGTCGGGATCTGGCCGGGCTGGCCGTCCCAGGCCTGGATGTTTCTGGGAAAATAATTGGCCTGCTGGATAAAGGGGATCAAAAACTTGAGCCCCGGCTCGACCACCGGGTCACCGATGACCCGGCCGAACTGGGTCACCACCACCTGTTCGGTTTCATCCACGGTATAAGCCGAAGACAGAAACACGAATCCGGCGATGATCAAAACAACAACAATTGCGATATATTTATTGGCCTGCATTGGGGACACCTTTTTTCAGTCCGAGATTAAGCAGGGGCAGCAAATTGTCCTGCTGTGAATCCACGATGTATTTGTTGCCCAGTTCCGGCAGCACGTTTTCCATCATTTCCAGGTAAAGCCGGCGGCGGGTGACATCCTTGGCCTCCATATAGGCCTCATAGCGCGACAGGAACCGGGCGGCATCACCCTCGGCCTCATTGATGCGGTTGATGGCATAACCCTTTGCGGTCTCAATGGTTTTTTCCGCCTGCCCCCGCGCTTTGGGGATGACCTGATTGTAGTCCTTGCGGGCATTATAAATCACTTCCTCTTTTTCCTGGACCGCCCGGTTGACCTCGTTGAAGGAATCCTGCACCGGTTCTGGAACGTTGGTGTTGCCCAGTTCCACGGTAACGATCTCAATGCCGGTCTCCGCCTCGTTTAAATCCTTCTGCAGCCGCACACTGGCGGCCACGGCAATCTCCTGGCGCTTGCTGATTACCTCGTTGATGCTGCGGTCACCGACCACCAGCCGCATGGAGGCCTCTGCCATGTCCCGGATCAACTGGCGTACATCTGCAACTTTAAACAGGTAATTATAGGGATCCTTGATCCGGTACTGCACAATCCAGGGCACCAGGCCGACATTAAGGTCACCGGTAAGCATCATGGCCACCTCAATTTCGTCATTGCTGACCCCGAAACTCCGGGAATCTGACAGTTCATCCGCCTTAAGGCCAAATTCTTCGGTATAAACCCGCTTGGTTTTCACTTTGGTCACTTTTTCAATACCCGCGGGCAGCTTGAAGTGGAGTCCGGACTGGGTGGTTTTGGAAAATTCACCGAACCGCTGTATCACCCCTACTTCGTTGGTCTGCACAGTGTAAACCATTGTGGAGCCCGCCAGGAGAACCAACAAAGCCACAATAATGAGAATCCATACCCCGGAGAATTTAAAGTTTTTAAATTTGTTAATAATATCGTCTACCTGCGGCGGCCGGGGGCCTGACCCGCCGGTGCCGGAGCCGTTTGTCCGGCTGCGCTCCTTCTGTCGCTGCTGGAGCTTTTCCCAGTCCCAGTTCATGAATGAAACTCCTGTGATGATTTCAAAAGGTTTAAAAACGTTTGCCCATTTCTATAAAAGGCCGCATGCCCCGTCAAGGAAAAAGCACAAAAAAAGCAGTTCAAACGCGGGATTGACGTTTTTGCGCAGCGCAATGCAGGGCCCGGCCCTGATAGAGGGCTTCAAGACACTTGTTGCAGGAAATACAGGCAGGGGGTTGAAAATCGCCGGATTTCCAGCTGCGGATCAAATCCGGTTCCCGGATCAGGGGGCGGGAAATAGCGATAAAATCGGCCTCGCCGTTATCTATGATTTCTTCCATGAGCCCGGGGCTGCGCAGACCGCCAACCATCATTACCGGTACGTCCACATCTTGTTTGATCTGCCGGCACCAGTCACGGAAGTAGGCCTCCCGGGCGAGGCTGCTGATCCCTGTTTTAAACTCGGTTTCACGGTATTTGCTTCCCCGCAGCCCGGAACTGATTTCAAGGGCGTCAAAGCCCCATCCGGCAAGTATTTGCGCCGCCCTGCGGCCTTCGTCAAAACCCAGGCCTCCCTGGAATCCGTCACTGACCCCGAGCTTTACCATCAGGGGATAATCATGGCCAACAGCAGCGCGCATCTGCTCATAGACGTTTCTGTGAAACCGCAAGCGATTTTCCAAACTGCCGCCCCACTTGTCCTGCCGCCGGTTGGACCAGGGGGAAAGAAACTGGGCGGGCAGATAGGCGTGGGCCGCGTGAAGCTGGACTGCATCAAACCCGGCGGCCTTTGCCCGCGCCGCGGCAGCGCCGAAGGCCACGGCAATCTCCTCGATTTCGTCCCGGGTCAGGCTTCTGCACTTCTTTTTGAAATACGGGTCATCTTCGGCTGCCGAAGGACCGGCTGCAATCTGATTGCGGGTTTTTAAAAACCCGGCCGCCTCGCGTCCGGCATGAAACAACTGAACCGCAATTTTTGCCCCTTTTGCGTGCACCGCCGCAGTCAGTTGCTGCAATCCGTCAATGCAGCCGTCATCTGCAATGGAATTCTGAAAAGCCGAGATCCGGCCTGATTCGTGCACATAGGCAATTCCGGAGACAATCAGACCTGTGCCGCCTGCGGCCAGATCTTCAAACAAACACACCTGGGCCGCTGTGACCCGGCCCTGCCTGTCCGCACAACCGTCATACGTGGCAGACCGGACAAAGCGATTGGGCACTTCAAGCTCACCGATCTTTACCGGTTTAAACAAAACACGCACACACTCTCCGCCGGCCTCTGTTTTTCCGCAGGCCCGAATCCTGCCGTTATCAATATTTCCGGAAAAAGTCATTCTACCGGACATCGCAAAACTACCATAGCCGAATTACCGCAGGCTTGCAACAACTGATGGAAACTTTGCTACATCTGCCGGAGCACATAGGGCAGAATGCCGCCGTGGCGGAAATATTCAATTTCCATGACGGAATCCAGCCGCGCCCGGACTTCAAATGTTTTTGCCCTTTCGCCGCCGTTGGTTTTCGCCTCCACGGTAAGGCCAGGGTTGGGCACGGAAATGTCTTTGAGCCCGCGGATGCATAACACTTCTTCGCCGGTCAGCTCCAGGGTTTCCGCGTTTTGACCCTCTATAAACTGCAGGGGCAGAACCCCCATGGCCACCAGGTTGCTTCGGTGGATGCGCTCAAAACTTTGGGCAATCACCGCGCGCACCCCCAGCAGCAGGGTTCCCTTGGCGGCCCAGTCCCGGGAGCTGCCGGATCCGTATTCCTTGCCGGCCAGAATGATCAGGGGCGTGTTTTCCTGCTGGTATTTCATGGCCGCATCATAAACAGAAAGCGTCTTACCCGTTGGCAGATGCCGGGTCCAGCCGCCTTCGGTATCCGGCACCATTCGGTTTTGCAGCCGCACATTGGCAAATGTGCCGCGCATCATCACCTCATGGTTGCCGCGCCTGGAGCCGTAGGAATTGAAATCCTTTTTCTCCACCCCGTTTTCCTTCAGATATTTCCCTGCCGGGCAATCTTCGGCAATGGCCCCGGCAGGCGAGATGTGATCGGTGGTGATGGTATCGCCCAGCACCGCCAGCACCCGGGCGGACTCAATGTCTGTGAGATCCGGGGGATCTGATGTCATGTTGTCCAAAAACGGCGGCTTTCGCAGATAGGTGGAATCCGGATCCCAGGCATAGATTTCACTATCTGTGATTTTCACCTGTTTCCAGTTTTCATCTCCGGTATAAACATCCGCATACCGCCCTGTGAACATCTCCGGTGCCAGATGGTCCATTACGGCATTGATTTCCGCATCAGACGGCCAGATATCCCTGAGATAAACCGGCTCATTGTTTCCGTCATGGCCGATGGGGTCGTTTTGCAAATCAATGTTGACCGTGCCGGCAAGGGCGTAGGCCACCACCAGCATGGGAGATGCCAGGTAATTGGCCCGGGTCAGGGGATTGATGCGCCCCTCGTAATTGCGGTTGCCGCTTAACACCGAGGCAGCCACAAGGTTCTGATCCCGGATCACCCCGGCCACGTCCTCCTGCAGGGGACCGGAGTTGCCGATGCAGGTGGTGCAGCCGTAGGCGGCCAGGTGAAACCGCAGGGCCTTAAGATACGGCATCAGATCCGCAGCCTCCAGGTAATCGGTCACCACCCGGGAGCCCGGGGCCAGGCTGGTTTTGACCCAGGGTCTGACCTGAAGTCCTTGCTCCACAGCCTTTTTGGCCATCAGGCCGGCGCCGAGGAGCACCGCCGGGTTGGAGGTGTTGGTACAGCTGGTAATAGCGGCGATCACCACGGACCCGTGATCCAGAAAAAAACTCTGAAACGGTCGTTTCACAAAAATGCCCTGGCTGTCTATGGGTTTTCTGTGAACCATCCGACC
Organism: Desulfosalsimonas propionicica; assembly: GCF_013761005.1. Taxonomy (NCBI): domain Bacteria; kingdom Pseudomonadati; phylum Thermodesulfobacteriota; class Desulfobacteria; order Desulfobacterales; family Desulfosalsimonadaceae; genus Desulfosalsimonas; species Desulfosalsimonas propionicica. The sequence continues at coordinate 376,671 of NZ_JACDUS010000003.1, read as the reverse complement.
CTGCAGCGGATCCTCTCCGGTCACGGCCCCGCCCTCGGCCTCCCATCGGGGATCTTTTTCCCCCTGGGTATTTTTTGAAAAAATCTCGTCAAAATCTTTCTGAAACTGCTGTTTCATTGCAGACAGGGCGATTTTGTCCTGGGGGCGCCTGGGCCCGGCCAGACACGGCTCCACAGTATCGAGTTCCAGGCGAAGAACATCGGAAAAACCGGGTTCCGAACCCTGGTCTTCCAGAAACAGATGCTGGGCCCTGAGATACTGCCGGGTCAGTTCCACCTGCTCCCGGGGCCGGCCGGTAAAAGCCAGGTATTTGAGGGTTTGTTCATCCACCGGGAAAAAGGTGGTGGTGGCCCCGAACTCAGGGGTCATATTGGCGATGGTGGCCCGGTCGGGAACGGTCAGCCGCGACAGGCCCTGTCCGAAAAACTCGATAAATTGGCCCACCACGCCTTTTTGCCGCAGCATTTGGGTGATGGTCAGCACAAGGTCTGTGGCCGTGACCCCGGGCTGGAGCTGCCCGGTGAGTTCAAAACCCAGAACCGGGGGGGCCAGCATGTAATAGGGCTGGCCCAGCATCACGGCTTCGGCCTCGATGCCGCCCACGCCCCAGCCCAGAACCCCGATTGCGTTGATCATGGTGGTGTGCGAATCCAGACCCACCAGGGTATCGGGGTAAACCAGGGATTGGTCCCCTGTTTGATCACACATTACGACCCGCCCGAGATATTCCAGGTTAACCTGGTGGCAGATGCCTGTGGCCGGGGGCACCACATTGAAATTTTCAAACGAGTTCTGCCCCCATTTTAAAAACGAATAGCGCTCCTGGTTGCGCTCAAACTCCTTTTGTGCGTTTACGGCAAAGGCCGATTCTGCTCCGAACCGATCCACCTGCACGGAATGATCAATGACGAGTTCAACCGGAATCTGCGGATTGATCTGCCCTGCCCGTCCACCCAGACCGGAGATGGCATCGCGCATGGCCGCCAGGTCCACCACCGAAGGCACGCCGGTGAAATCCTGCATCAGCACCCGGGCCGGCTTGTAGGGAATATCCTCTTTGGGAAGGTTTTTTGCGGACCATTGGGCCAAAGACCGGATGTGATTTTCTGTCACCTGCCGGCCGTCTTCATTGCGAAGCAGGTTCTCCAGCAGAACCCGGATGGAAAACGGCAGGGCGGAGAGATCAAAGCCCAGCCTTCCGGCCAGTGCAGGCAGACTCCGGAAAGAATAAGTCCTGTTGCCAATACTCAGACTGTCAATGGTATCAAATGTATTGCCGGTCGTCATGCGCCTCCCCCTTGTTTTGATTTTCGTTGTCCGTTTGAGGACCAAAATTATTGCATTCGTAAAAAGTCGGTTTTTAGACGGCTTTGTAAAAAGTTCGAGATCAAGGCTTGCGCGATTTCTAAGAATGCAGAGTACTTATCCGCACATGAAATTCTGAGAAATCGCGCGTAACGCAGATATTGGACTTTTTGCGAAGCCGTCTAAATTGAATGCCGGATTGATGCCTTGTTTTATATAAATATTAACATAATCGGAAATCCGGCAAAAATTTCGATATCAAAGTTTTGACACACTCGTAAAAGTCGGTTTTCAGATGGCGCCGTAAAAAGTTCGAGATCAAGGCTTGCGCGATTTCTAAGAATGCAGAGTACTTATCCGCACATGAAATTCTGAGAAATCGCGCGTAACGCAGATATTGGACTTTCTCCGGTGCCATCAAGGTTTTGCATTGGACAAAACCGGGATTCGGGACCATATTTTAAAAGCATCCGCCTTACAGCGCCAAACCCGGCGGGCAAGCAGATCCGCTCAAAGATTGGGATGAGATACCATGGATAGGGACCTCAGAAAAGAAACAGACAGTCTCGGCACCATGTCGGTGCCGGCCGAAGCCTATTACGGCGCCCAGACCCGGCGGGCCATGGACCACTTTGCCATCAGCGGCCGGGTTCTGCCCATGGAGCTGATCTATGCCATGGCCCGGATCAAAAAGGCAGCCGCCCGGATTAACGGGCAGCTCGGGGAAATCCCGGCCGATTATGTGGCCCCGGTTGTCCGGGCGGCTGATGAAATCATGGCCGGCCGCCTTGATGACCAGTTTCTGGTGGATGTATTTCAAACCGGGTCCGGCACGTCTGCGAATATGAATGTCAACGAGGTGGTGGCCACCCGGGCCAATGAACTCCTGACCGGGGGAAAAAGCACCAAAATGCCGGTTCACCCCAATGATCACGTCAACCGCGGACAGTCCACCAATGACGTAATGCCTTCGGCCATCCACATCTCCGCCCGGCTGCTGATTCGGGACCAACTCCTGCCGGCCATGGAAAAACTGGAGCAGACCCTATGGGAAAAATCCAGGGAATTTGCCCATATCCGAAAAATCGGGCGGACTCATTTGCAGGATGCGGTGGTGATGACCATGGGGCAGGAATTTTCCGGATACGCCGCTCAAATGCGCCTGGGCCGCCAGCGACTCGAAGGTGTCGGACAGCGGCTTTGCCGGCTTGCCCTCGGGGGCACGGCCGTGGGCACAGGATTAAATGCACACCCGGAAATGGCCAAGCGGGTTATTGCCGCCATTTCAGAAGAAACCGGGATTGAATTCAGCGAGACCGCCAATCATTTCGAGGCCCAGTCCGCCTGCGATACGGTTGTGGAGACCAGCGGAGTAATCAAAGCCGTTGCCGCAGGGATTGCCAAAATTGCCAATGACATCCGCTGGCTGGCATCCGGTCCCAGATGCGGACTCGGAGAAATCCGGCTACCCGCCTTGCTGCCGGGATCATCCATAATGCCCGGCAAGATCAATCCCGTGATGTGCGAAGCGGCTGTCCAGGCATCCGCCCAGGTGATCGCAAATGATACAGCCCTTACGCTTTCGGGCCAGGGGGGCTATTTTCAGCTCAATCTCATGCTGCCCCTGACGGCCTTTAACATCATTGATTCCATCAAGATCCTGGCCAATGCCGGCCGCGGACTGGCGGAAAAATGCATTTCCGGTATTGTCGCCAATGAAGAAAAATGCGAACAAAACATCCGCAAAAGCCTTGCTGTGGTAACCGGCCTGGTTCCGTATACCGGCTATGACAAGGCGGCCCAAATCGCTGCCCGGGCATATGAGACCGGAAAGACCATCGAGGAAGTGGCCGGCGAAGAAAACATTCTGCCGGCAGCCCAACTGCAGCAGGCCCTTTACGGCAGCATCAAACCTTGATGGCACCGTAAAAGTCTGATTTCAGATGGCGCCGTAAAAGTTCAAGATCAAGGCTTGCGCAATTTCGAAGAATGCAGCGTACTTAGCCATACGTGAAATGCTGAGAAATTGCGCGTAACGCAGATATTGGATTTTTTACGGCGCCATCAAACCTTGATCACCGAAACCACCAAGGAGGAAGCATGACTGAACCCGGCGATATCATCAACACCGGTTTAAGGGGAGTGCCTGTGGCCAGCACCCGCATCTGCCTGGTCGACGGCAAAGCCGGAAAACTTGTTTACCGGGGCTATAACATCACGGAACTGGCCGAAAATGCCACTTTTGAAGAAGTGGCGTACCTGCTGCTCTTCGAACACCTGCCCCCGGAAAAAGAGCTGGCGGATTTCAAAGCGCAACTCACGCAAAAAACCCCGCTTCCCGGGCAGCTTGTGGCCGCTTTGAAAACCCGGCCTGCAAACGCACTGCCAATGGATATCCTCCAGGCCTGCGTGCCCATGCTGGCCAACCATGATCCCGAGGCCGGGGACCTGAGCCGGGAGAAAGCCACGGATACGGCCATCGGTCTGATTGCCAGATTCCCGGCCATCATGGCGGCCTGGCACCGGATCCGAAACGGCCTGGAGCCCCTGGCCCCGAAACCGGAACTGGGGCATGCCGCCAATTTCCTTTTCATGCTCACGGGTGAAACACCGGACCCGGAAACCGCAAAATTCATGGATACCTGCCTGGTGCTTCACGCAGAGCACTCTTTTAACGCATCCACGTTTTCCGCCCGGCAGGTGGCCTCCAGCCGCGCACACATGTATGCAGCCGCTGCGGCTGGCGTCGGCTCGCTTTCCGGGGAACTGCACGGCGGGGCCAATGCCCGGGTCATGCAGATGCTGCTCGATATCGGCGCCCTGGATCGGGTGGACAACTACGTGGAATCCAGGCTAAAGGCCGGAGAAAAGGTCATGGGCATGGGCCATGCGGTTTACAAAAACGGTGATCCCCGTGCGGCGATCCTGGCGCCCATGTCCCGGCAGATGGGCGAAAAAACCGGAAATCTGAAATGGTATGAACTCGGCGAGGCCGTGCGCAAAAAAGCCGCGGAAGTCTTCCGGGAACTCAAGGGCGCAGAGATCTATCCCAACGTGGATTTCTACTCCGCCACCACCTATTACGCCATGGGAATCCCCATCGACTTGTTTACCCCTGTTTTTGCCATATCCAGAATATCGGGCTGGTGCGCCCATGTTATCGAGGAGCAGTTTGCGGGCGCAGCCCCCAAGCCGGCCCTTTACCGGCCGGCATCCGAGTATGTGGGCGAATACTGCGGCCCGGAGGAATGCGAATTTGTTCCCATGGAAAAACGGCCGTCCTGACCGTGCAAAACAACCGGAAACCATAAAAAGGCCGGCGCTTTGCAGAAGCCGGCCTTTTTTAGGGTTCAATTTTGATGGCGTCGTAAAAAGTCAATTTTGGGACGGCAAAGTAAAAAGTTCAAGATCAAGGCGCGCGAATCTCGAGGAATGAGGCGTACTTGTCCGTACGTCGAATGACGAGAGATGAAGCGCAACGCAGATATTGCACTTTTTACGAAGCCGTCAATTTTAGGGTTCAAATAGTGCTTATTCCTCCCAGTAAATGCACTCTGTGGGACAGGAATCAATGGCCTCCTGAATTTCGTCTTCAGGACCGCCTTCGGGTTTGATCACATAGGCCTTCTCTGTGTCCTCGTCAAAGCCGAAGACCTCGGGACACAGTTCCACACAGGTTTCACAGCCCTCACATTCATCCGTGTTGATTGCCACCTTTGCCATACTGACCTCCCCTTGCGTGAAAGATTAAAAGGATTTGACCGGTTAAACCCAATATGTTGATGTAAAACAAATATGTCAACACCCTTTTTCCGCCAGGGCATCACCCCTTTTCAGGATTTTCCACCGGGATGGTGGTCACCGGCACAGGAGAGTGCTTTGTCACCCGCTCGGCAACACTGCCGTAATCAAATGCACCGCTTTTGCCCCGGGTGGCCATGACCACCAGGTCCACCTTTTCCTGGTCAATGAGCTTTAAAATTTCTGCTGCCGGATCACCTACAGCCACATGTTTGATATACAAAGGACAGCCTTCCAGGTGATTGGTACAAATCTGGTCAAGATTCTGTTTGGCCTTCTGCTGTGCCTTTTCCATGAGTTTTTCCACGTGCTGGGATTCAAAATCCCCGTACCATCCCTGATGATGAATGATATCTTCAAGCACGTGCAGCACATGCACCTCTGCTCCGTAATTCTGACTCAGGGACTGCACATGCGGCAAAGCCGCCTCCGCACTGCCCGAAAAATCCGTGGGCCACAACACTTTCCGAATTTCCATACTTATGCCTCCTTGTGCTCGCAAATGTTCCATTTCCGGTTTATGTCAAAACATAATCCTTTACACGGATTTGTCACGGACAGACATGGATCGCCGGAATTTTTTGTCTTTTCGGACACGGATGCTTATATTGCTGTTAGAAAAGAGAAATCAGCGGAAACAATTCAGTTTAACGTGCATCACAAGGAGGCGTGCAAATGGCAGAACAGTCTACCCCGCAACATTGCCCCGGGTTCCAGCAATTTAAGAATTTAAGCGCATTCACCTGCAAATGCCCGGAATGCGGGGCGGAGGTGGAAATTTTTTCCGATGAGTTTGACCGGCCCCACAAGTGCCACAAATGCAACAAGACAATCGACTTTACCCAGTGCAGCATTGAAGCCTCGGGCAAAACCGACCAGCCCAGCTAAGACGAAAAAAGCCCTTTCCTGCTCGGGAAAGGGCTTTTTTTCAGGCAGTGTTAAGTGATTAAGTGTTAAGTAAAATCAAAAAGTTATTTTTTTATTGAACAATCATTTCTGATACAGCGGTGACATGCTGCGCAGTGTGCTGACCACCCCGGAAAGCGTGGAGAGCAGCTTTTGCAAATCATCTTTGCTATTGTCAATGCCCCATGCAATCACCAGGGTGCCCTGGGCGTCTGAATGACTCAGCCCCAGAGACAGCAATACGTGAGAGGCCCGCAGCGAACCCGTGGCACAAGCCGACTTGGTGGACACGGCCAGGTTTTCCTCATCGAGCATCAGCATCACGCTTTCACCCTCGATATATTTGAGTGAAATATTGAGCAGGTTGGGCAGACTGTGGTCCGGATTGGTGTTGATAATATATTCATCAACGTATTGGGGCAGCTGCTCCACCAGATATTTTTTCAGATCCGCCAGATGCGCCCTGCGCTCCTCCATATGGGCCGCAGCCAGCTGGGCGGCTTTTCCCATTCCAATGATGCCGATAAGATTTTCCGTGCCCGCCCGCTTGTTGTGCTCCTGGACGCCGCCGTCGAGCAGGGGAAAAATCCGGGTGCCCCGGCGAATATACAGGCCGCCCGCCCCCGTGGGCCCGTAAAAAGGATTGGAGGCAAAGCTGAGCAGGTCTGCGTTTAACGCCTGGACATCCACCGGCACAACCCCCACGGAATCCACTGCATCACAGTGAAACAGCACCTTGTTTTCCCGGGCAATGGCGCCGATTTCGGCTATGGGCTGGATGGTGCCGGTTTCATTGTTGCTGTGCATCACCGATATCAGGATGGTCTGGTCCGTTATGGCATCTGCCACGGCAGCCGGATCCACCCGGCCCGATTCGTCAACCGACAGGGAAGTCACCTTGAAGCCCTGGGCGGAAAGCCGCTTTAAGCTGCGGATTACCGAGTTGTGCTCGATGTTGGTGGCAATGATATGATTGCCCTTCTCCCGGTTGGCCATGGCCGCGCCCTTAACCGCGTGATTGACCGATTCAGTGCCGCCGGAGGTAAACACGACTTCTTTGGGATCGGCGGCATTGATCAGATCGGCCACGTTCTGCCTGGCCTGGGCCAGCATTTCCGCAGATTTTTCCCCGGCTTTGTGCTGGCTTGAAGGATTGTGCAGATCCTTGTTATTGATCGCATCAATCATGGCCTCCCTGACTTCCGGAAGAAGCGGATTAAACGAGATATGGTCGAGATTGATCACATTCATCAAAAAACTCTCCTTGCGCTGTGAATTTTCCTGCGTTAAATCTTTTCCGCATCTCCTGTGTTTTTAATGCTCCTCGGTCAGATCCCGCTGACAGGCTTCGCAGAAACTGGCTTTCTCATCGAGTTCCACGTCACAATACGGACAATAGCAGGTTTCACCATCGCCATGTTCGTGTTTCTCCTCTCTTTCCTCCCTGGGGCGCACAATGCCGGCCTTTTTGTCATCATAATCCTGAATGGCCATGTGCAGGGCGTCCGCCCCCAGGTTGGAGCAGTGCAGCTTGTTTTTGGGCAGCCCCTCCAAAGCTTCAGCCACATCCTTGTTGCTGATCTTTCTGGCCTCATCCAGGGTTTTTCCCTTTGCCATTTCCGTTAGCATGCTCGATACCGCAATGGCCGAACCGCAGCCAAAGGTCTGAAACTTTATATCTGAAATCCGCTTCTCATTCTCATCGATTTTCAGATAAATGGTCATCATGTCCCCGCACAGGGGGTTGCCAACTTCGCCCACCCCGTCGGGATCTTCAATGACTCCCACATTTCTCGGATTTTTAAAATGATCCATGACGACTTGGTTATACATATGCTTTTCCTCCGTAGTGTATGGTTATCTGTGCTCTTTTAGAATAATCATAAAGCCGGTTTTGTAAAGCCGGCAGCGTCAAACCGCAAAATTCCCGCCGGCCTCTGTTTGACCTGGGGCCCGGGGGGCATTATTTTATATGCAAACAGATTTTTTTCAAACACGCTTCTCCGGCTCCCGCTCATCTGACAGCTGCGTTGCTGCTTTTTCGGTTTTGTATTCTATCCCCGGGCTTTCACATCCGGTGTAAACCAACACCGGTGTTATATACAATCTTTGAAACCACAAGGGGGGAAAATGAAAAAACAACTCATGAATTACGAAACTCTACTGAAAGTCACCAGCGCCATTTCCCATTCCAAGGACCCGGAGGAGGTTGTGCTCATGGCTGTGGAAAGCATTGCCAGAGCGCTGGAAGTCAAGGGATGCGCTCTTTTTCTGGTCAACCGGGAAACCCGGGAGCTGGAACTGGCCGCATCCTTTGGATTGAGTGACAATTATGTCAACAAGGGCCCTTTAAGCGCATTGAAATCCATTTCGGAGTCCCTGGAGCACGGGCCCGTGGCCATCTTTGACGTATCTGACGACCCCCGGATTCAGTATCCGGATGAAGCCCGGCAGGAAGGCATTTCATCCATCCTCTCGGTTCCGGTAATGATCGGCGGCCGCTCCATCGGGGTGCTTCGGGTATACACCGCCGAGCCCTGGGAGTTTACCCTGGAGGATGTCAATTTTGTCCAGGCCATGGGCAGCATCACGGGAATGGCTCTTGATATGGCCCGCCACTACAAGGGCATGAAGCAAAGCATAGACCTGCTCCGGACCATGCGTGATCCGGCCAAACGCAAATCCGGCGGGGGCCCGGTCCACGAAACGGTCTGATTCCAAGAAAGATGATGGGGGGCAAACCTTTTGCCTCCCATCTATCCCTTTCCTGATCCCTCTGTGTCTGATATGGATAAACCACGAGAATGGATCAATGATATTCTCATCCATAAATGACACAGCTACCGGTCAGGAATAATAAATGCGCATTGTACTGGTTCATCCGGCTGGCTCCAACTGGATGCCCGGCAAAAAAGACGTCAGCGCCACGGCCAACCGCATGGCTCCGTTGGGTCTGCTTTCCATGGCGGCCTACCTGGAACGGGAAGGACACACGGTGTTTGTCCACGACTGCCTGGGGCCGAAGGCATCGCCGAAACCCGATGTCAACGTCGATGCCATTCTAAAGCAACAACCCGATCTGGTGGGATTTTCAGCCACCACCTCCGGGTTTCCGGACGCCTATGCCATGGCCTGCCGAATCAAAAAGCAGGCCCCGGGCGTTGAGATCATTTTCGGCGGTGTGCATATATCCGCCCTGGGCGCCAGGCTGCTGGAGGATTTCGCCCAAATCGATTATCTGTGCATGAACGAAGGCGAACAAACCCTGGCGAAACTGGCAAACGGGACAAACCCCGGGCAAATTCCCGGCCTGATTTGGCGGGAAAACAACCGGGTTGTTGAAAACCCGGGACAGGCTTTTCTGCCGGATCTTGACACGCTGCCGTTTCCGGCCTATGAAAAACTGGCCGGATTTCCCAAAGGCTACAATCTGCCGCTTTTCAGCTACATCAAGGCCCCGGGCGCCACCATGGTCACCAGCCGGGGCTGCCCTTACCAGTGCTCCTACTGCGACCGGTCGGTTTTCAAAAGCCAATTCCGGTACAATTCCGCAGAATACATCTATGAGCATATGCGCTATATGCGCACCCGCTTTGGGATTCGTCATTTAAACATCTACGACGATCTATTTACGCTTCGACGCGGCCGGATCGCCCGTTTGTGCGATCTGCTGGCTTCCAGGCCCCTGGGCATGCAGTTTAACTGCGCCGTGCGTGTAGGCCACACAGACGACGAACTGCTGGAAATGCTCAAGGCGGCCGGATGCCTCATGGTGTCTCTGGGCATTGAAACCGGTGACCCGGATCTGCTGGAAGTCCATAAACCCGGGGTTTACCTTGATGCGGTCAAAGAGACGGTCCGGCGGATTCAGGCCGCAGGGCTGCGGGCCAAAGGCCTGTTCATGATGGGACTGCCCGGGGAAAGCGTTGAATCGATCCGCAAAACCAGTGATTTTGTCATGTCTTTGGGCTTAGATGACATGAACATGGCCAAGTTTACCCCGTTTCACGGTGCCCCGGTCTGGAAGACCATTTCCGGCCAAGGAGCTATGGAAGAGGACTGGCGCAAAATGAACTGCCTGAATTTTGTTTTTGTCCCGTCGGAAATCGGCTCCAGACAAGTGCTTGACCGGCTCTACAACGAACATGTCAAACGGTTTTACTCAGATCCCTGCTGGCGGAAAAAATTTACCCGCCGGCTGTGGCAGCACCGCCACAGCATGTGGCGCATGGCCAGGCATCTGCCGGACATGCTTTCGGCCATGCGGTCCTTTGAAAATCCGCCCGGGGAAAAAAAGCCAGCGTGACCTGTCCTGCGGACCGCAGGCTTGATTTTTATTCCGTGTCTGTGATATCGGAAAATATATTTGAAACCTCTGATATCGACTGATATCAATCGAAACTGTCACAGAGGAGCACATATGTTGGGATTTCTGCCCGGCCCGCTCCGCGGCGCCATTGCCCTGCTTTTATATACCGGCAACACCGTGGGCGCTTTTACAACTCTGCTGCCCTTTGTTATCCTCAAAACCCTGATCCCCCATGAAGGCACCCGCCATTTTCTCACCCGGATACTGACAGGCATTGCATGGATCTGGATTTACATCAACAGCCTTATCCTGCGCATAACCCAGGATATCGCCTGGGACGTGCAGGGAGTGGACGGATTTGACGCAACCGCCTCTTACCTGTTGCTTTCCAATCATCGCTCCTGGGCCGATATTCTGGTTCTGCAACACATATGGAAACGCCGGATTCCCTTTCTCAAATTTTTTCTCAAGCGCCAGCTTATATGGGTTCCGCTTCTGGGCATAGCTTGGTGGGCCCTGGATTTTCCGTTCATGAAGCGCTATTCAAAACAGTTTATAGAAAAACATCCGGAATTAAAGGGAAAGGACCTGGAAACCACGCGCAAATACTGCGAAAAATTCAAGAAGGCCCCCATATCAGTGATCAATTTCGTTGAAGGCACCCGTTTTGACGAAAAAAAGCGTCAATACCAAAACTCGCCCTACCAACACCTGTTAAAGCCCAGGGCCGGCGGTGTGGCAACGGTGCTTTCGGCCATGGGAGAAAACCTTGAAGCCATTATCGATGTCACCATCGTCTATCCGGAAAACAGCGCGCCCCTGCCTTTCTGGGACTTTCTAAAAGGAAAAATACCCCGGGTGGTGATGCGAGCAAAACGTATTGAAATTCCAAAAGAATTTGTGCAGTCCGGCGCTGAAACCGACCCTGAATTCAGACAGCATTTCCAGGACTGGCTAAACGCCCTGTGGGATGAAAAAGACCGGCAGATCACAGAAATTCTTCAGAAATATTTCCCGACAAAGAAAGAAAACCCATGACCCGGCAGGCATCCAAGCTCAAGCAGACATATGAGGTTATACGAATGCTGCCGGTGCATAAATGACAACTGCCCGGCAAACCGGGCCGGGTAAAAAAAGGCCGGGATGCGCGCCTGCACGACAGGCCTTATGATTTCGGTCTGGAATCCTCGAGCATGTAAAGCTCCACCGGTTCCTGGAATCCTTTGAATCTGGCCGTAAACGGACTTCTGACAACCAGCCGGTCCGGGAGCAGTTCTTGAATCCTTTTGGAAACCACAATCCCGCCGCCCGGTATCTGCCCCTGCATGCGCTGGGTCATATTGACCGCCAGGCCTACAATGCCGTATTTTGCCCGGCTTGCTGAGCCGATATTGCCCACCACCACAGATCCGGCATGAACGGCGATTCCGGTTTCCAGGGCCGAAGGCAGGGGACTGCTTTCCATTTCCCGGTTTAGCTGCGCCATGCTGCGCTGCATGGCAAGGCTGCAGTCCACGGCCCGGGCCGCTGCCGGGACAACAGGGCCGTCCTGTGGATCAAAAAACACCAGGACCCCGTCGCCGTAAAAATCCACGATAACGCCCCTGTACTCATGGATCACATCGATCATGCGCCCGAAATAATGATTCAGGATGCCAATGGTTTCTTCCGGGCTCAAGGCCTCGGCAACAGCGGTAAAGCCCCGGATGTCGGACATCAATATCGCGACCTCCCGCTTCTGCCCGCCCAGCCGGGAGGCTTCGGGTTTTTGCAGCAGTTCCCGGGCCACTTCATGATCCACATAACGGCCAAAGGTATCCCGGATAAAATCCAGTTCCTTTAAGCCCTCAACCATCTCGTTAAACCCCGCCTCCAGCCGGCCGATTTCATCCGTGGAAGAAACCGGCAGACGGACCATGTAAGAGCCTTTTGCCACCCACTGAAAAGCCTGCAAAAGCCCCTGGATCCGGCGCACCATCCGGCCGCCCGCAAAATTGATCAAAAGCAGGATCACCGCAATACAAAACCCCCCGGCAATGGCAAAATAAAAGCGAAATTCAATAATGGGTGCCAGAATTTGCTTTCCCGGGGCATACATGATCAAAACCCAGGGCGCCTGGCCCAGCCAGTAAAAACCAGCCACCCTCTCCGGGGGACGGCCGCTGCCAAGCCATGTACCGTGGGAATTTGTCTGCATCTGCTCCAAAACGGCCAGTTCCACCGGATCACCGGTTTCCCCGAGCCGGCTGCGGCCCCCTTCCATGGCCTCGCTATGGGCAAGATACCGGCCGGTGCTGTCCACCAGGCAAACCTGCCGGCTCTGCCACCACCCCAGACTTTCCACATCTTTCATCAGGTAATCAAAGCGCACCGAGACTTCCAGTCTTTTGGTTTTCCCGGTTTCAGCATCCGGAACCCCGGAAATCAGGGAAACGGTTTCCCGGTCACGGCCGGCGTCATATCGGGGCAGGGTGATCTCAGACAGGGTTCCGCTGTAAAGCTTTGTCAGGGGGCCGCCCTTGACAGGCCGCCGCAGTTTTCGCACCGGCCGGCTTTCCGGCAATTGGGGTGCCGGCACCAGATCAACCGCGGTAACGCCCTGGAGGTTTTTTAACCGGGACAGGATAAAATCCCGAGCCTCCTTTCCTTCCGGGGATTTGACCGCCTCATTGAAAAGATCAATCCATTCAGCCACCCGTGCAAGGCGCATGTCCATGTAATGGGCGGCCCGTTCCAGTCTTAAAACCGCGGTCTGCCGCCATTGATCCACAAGCAGATTCCGGGCATAAAGGAAACCGGCAAAACCCATGGCAAAAAGCAGCAGGGCCGTGGGCAGAATCAAAAACACGGCCATTCGTTTTCTCAGGGTGTTACGCATGAGCGATCACTTCAAAGGCCTCTACCTTGTGAAAATGGCCCTCTACCGCATGTTCACCGCGTGCCCGGAGGTCAAATCCGCCCTGGAGAAGTTCCTGGGTCTGCCGGGCAATCAAAACGTCACAGGAAAAATCCTTGGTCAGTTCCTGGATTCGGGACGCCTTGTTGACGGTATCACCGATAAGACCGTAGGCCGGATGATCCTTGCTGCCCGTATTTCCCGCCAGTACCGGCCCGGAACAGATGCCCACCCCGTGCCTGAAAACCAATTTGCCTTCCTGCTGCCGGGCCTGATTGAAACGGGTAAGGCTTTGGCGCATCTGCAGGGCCGCATGCACGGCTTTGTCCGCATGATCGGCAACCTCCAGGGGGACTCCGAACACCGCCTCGATCTCATCTCCCACAAACTGCAGCACCAGTCCGCCGTGATCCCGCACCGCCTTTTCCATGAAGGTAAAATATTCCCGCATGCTCAAAATGACTTCCTCGGGTGAATGGGATTCCACGTAACTGCTAAATCCCCGCAGATCGGCAAACAGCATGGTGGCCTGCTTTCTTTCACCGTCAAGGGGAATTTCACCGGAGAGGATCTTGTCGCGGATTTCCGGGGTCACGTACCGGCCAAAGGATTCGCGCACCCGCTCCCGCTCGGCTAGCCCCTGGATCATCCGGTTGCCCGCTTCTGCCAGCTCACCGAGTTCATCATTGGACACCACCCGGATGCGCTGGGAGAAATCGCCCTGCTCCACCTTTTTCACCACCCTGAGCATGCCATCAATGGGCTCGCGCACGGAGCGGCCCACAAGCACATTGAGCCGGAAACCAATGGCAATAAAAATGACACAAAGCACAATGGTGAAAAAAAAGATATCCAGGACCAGTTGGGCGGAAAACCCCGGGGTGCCCATCACATCCCATACCACAAAGGCCAGTGTCACCACCAGAATCAGCATGGGTGTCAGGGTGCCGGCCAGGTTCAGCAGCCGGATTCTGCGCATGACATTGACCCGGAAGGCACCGGGCACCTCTGTGAGCCCGCCGTCGGGAAACACCAGGGGAATGGAAATATGCCGGGTATAGCTCTCCACGATGAAAAAGGAAAGGCTTGCGGTGATCAGACCGATCATCACGGAGCGGAAAAACAAAAGGGCCGCGATTTTGCCGTTCATGGCCCCGTGGCCGAAAAATAGAAAATAAACGATTAAGGCCGCGGGCACCAGGATATAAACCGCCAGGTTCGCAGCCGCCAGGATCAGCGGCAGATTCAATATCCGCCGCTGCACATATTGGCGGCTGTACTGCTCGCAGGGCTGGCCCTGCGCCCTGGCGGTCAGATAAAGACATACCGGACACTGTACCTGGTACTGGAGCAGCGCAATAATAATCAGAATAAAGGGAAACAGACTGATCAGATAATGCCCCTCGCCGTTTTCCAGAAGCGTCCGGCCCACCCAGCCCGAAGTCATGGGGGTAAAAAAATTGAGTACAAGGATAATGACAAACCCGAGCAGGTTGGCCGAAATATTGCGCAAGTATAGGTGGAAATAAATTTTCAGGCGGGGGAACTCCCCGTTTGCCAGCTCATACTGCATTTTCCGCCTTCCCGGACTGCGCAATCACGTTGTTGAGCCCTTCTATGCGAAACCCTTTTCGGGGGGCCCAGGCCTGTATCCGATCAACAGCCGCCTGATTGAGACGTTTCTGCGCCCCGGAAATCTCCACTTTAAACCCCAGGTAAAAGGGCCCCAAAAAAACAGGCTTACCTGCGTACTGCTGGTGAATCAAAGTATAGGGGTGGGCATGGAGCCAGCGCAGCTGAAGCGATGACATGGCATTTTCCGGCATTTCCGCCAAAAACCACTCCAGCGCTTCCACATCTTCTTCTTCCAGGTTATTCCATCCCAGAATCATGTTGCCGTTGACCCGGATGCCGGCCTGCCCGCAGATGCGCAGGGTTTCCAATATATCAGCGCAGGTGATACCCTTGTCCATGTATGCCAGCATCCGGTCAGAGGGGAACTCCACCCCGATGCCCAGGGTCAGAGCCGGCAGTTCCGGGCCATGCCCGGAAACCACCTTTTGCAAAGCGCGGTTTTCCGCCCTGGCACATCGCATGAAAGTGCGGTATTCCAAGTCATCGGCAACCGGAAGGGTGGGCAGCACTTCCCGGATATAGCCCGGGGTCATGGAGCCGGTGTTGAGCCGGACAATTTTTTTTCCCGTATGATCGAGCCGGTCAAATTCATATGCCATATGCGTTCTGCGGCGGAACAGATCCTCTGGCGCCTCCTTGATGTTGCAGTAAATGCATCGTCCCCAGTAGCAGCCGTTGTCCAGGGTATAAGAAATATAGACCGGCGCACCCGGATCAACGATTTCCCGGGGAATATCGAGTTTCCATGTACCGGAGAAATCCGGCACACCGAAAAACTGCTCCACGCTCAACCCCGTGATGGTCAAATTATCCGGGAAAACCACATCCGGGCGCAGCTGAAAATAAAGCGGTGTCCATGCCCCCGGGTCCCCGGCTCTGGCAGCAGCCACCGGTCCGCCCGCAACCACTTTTAAGCCGGGATGCTGCCGGGCCCACACGTAAGCCTGGTAAAGATGATTGATATAAGAAACACTCATGTAAACCGTTCCCTTGTCAACAGGCAGGGGACGGGAGGTGTAGGTATCCTCGCGATACCATTTATCGCCTTCCGGCTCATGGACCACCCAGTGAAAATCGCCCTGGTTGCGGCATAAATCATAGGTGTCGGAAAATCCGTTGGCCAGGTCCCACCATCCCCGGCGCGACCGGCTCAGAAACTGTACAAATAATGTCGGATGCATTGCGCAGCCCTATTTTTCCGCCAGTTTGCGTTCAATGGTTTCCACCAGGTCGAACCTGCCCTGCTGCCTGAGCAGGGGCAGCAGTTCCAGGTAAAAAGGTTCCCTGTGGCGGATATTGATCTTAAAAGCGTCAAACATCTCCGGGACCACATCGTCTTGCACAAATGCCCGGGTCTTGTGCAAGGCCCCAAGGGCCACCAGTCCGGTCATGGTCCGGACGCATTTTTCACACCGGCCGCAGTTGAGCCGGTCCTCCACATTGGCCAGACACACACGGAAGTTATCAAAGCCCGGTTTCCACCGGGTCACCATGCGCAGCTTATCCAGCCGGGACAAGTCCGCGTCCCGGTGCCGTATGCGCAGGGCATAACTGGAATACTCGGGATCAAGCATGGGATGGCTGCCGCACGGACCCAGATTGTCAAAATCATAGGACGAAGCAATGTAGAAAAGATTGACCCGGGAGGAAAATCCGTGGGCCACGGCCGCCAGCACCGCCCCGAAAAACCGGTTAAGCCACAGCTCCCGGTCATCGCACAAGTGGCGAATATTGGTATACACGGCAATGGTGTTGACCCCGGCTGCGGCCGCAACCCGTTCCATGGCCGCAACCCCCCGGTCAAACACGTGATATTTCATGCCCCGGGCCGGCACCCCGCCGATATCAAATCCATGCACAAAAAAACAGTCCCGCACCCTTGCGGGATGGGATTTCGGGTATTGGGCCATGTTGCGCCAAAGTGCGGCAATGGAGTCAATACCGCCGGAATAAAACATTGCGGCGTGACGCCCGGGCTCGCCGTCGTTGTCCGCGCTTTTTAAAATAGCGGCCGGCTCTATTGCCAGTGGCTTGTACCGTTGCCGGGTCCAGACCCGCATCAGGGCCATCACAGCCGCCAGCCCTTCCATCAGAAACGGGCAGACAGTGCCGTCCACGGCAATGCGCCTTTCCCCGAAATGCAGGGCCGGTATGATGCAGCCCGTGACAAAGGCATTGGCATCAGCCTTCAGGCTGCTGCCCAAAGGATCCGGGGTCTCGATAAAAATCTCTTTGTCCGGCTGATCACAGTCCTCCCACACCACGGTGACCCGGGCCCTGCGCCCCTTGTCTTTTTTTTCCAGTTCCAGATCTTGAATCTTCAAAACACGCTATCCGTTTTCCGGGCGCGGGTGAGGCAGAAATCAATGATCCGCCCGG
Organism: Desulfosalsimonas propionicica; assembly: GCF_013761005.1. Taxonomy (NCBI): domain Bacteria; kingdom Pseudomonadati; phylum Thermodesulfobacteriota; class Desulfobacteria; order Desulfobacterales; family Desulfosalsimonadaceae; genus Desulfosalsimonas; species Desulfosalsimonas propionicica. The sequence goes on along the minus strand of NZ_JACDUS010000003.1, from coordinate 359,440 downwards.
CCATATCGTCTCCGGTTGCAGCCTCAAGCCCTCTGAAACCCGGCGAGTAATTCACCTCAATGACTCTGGCCCCGCCCCGGCTGTCGACAATAATATCCACACCCGCAATATCAAGGCCCACCGCCCGGGCTGCGGCCAGGGCCATTTGCTCGATTTCCCGGCTCAATTCAAAGGCCCGGCTTCTGCCCGATACGTGAAAGTTGGACCGAAAATCCCCTTCTGCCGGCACCAGGGCCATGGCCCCGGCGATTTTTTCCCCGATGACCAGCACCCGCAGATCCGTGCGTCCTGCCGGAGGGATAAACTCCTGGAGCAAAAGCCCCTGGCCCGTTTCCATGTGCCCGATAATGAATTGATCTGCATCCCGGCTGTTTTCCAGAAGAAAAACGTCTTTTCCCTGCCTGCTGCTGAGTTTTTTGACCACCAGGGGAAAGCTGTTCAAATGCTCCATTGCCGCATAAAACAGCCGGGCACTGTGGGCAAACACCGTGTCGGGCACCGGCAGCCCGCAGGCGGCAAGGGCCTGGAGGGTCAGAAACTTGTTGGCCGCCGTCCGGATGGCGGCCACTCTGTTGACCAAAGGGACATTCATGGCCATGAACTGACTGAGCACGGTCAGGCTCGAGGCCCCGATCTGCGCTCCCTGCCGGGGCAGAATCAGCCTCGGCAGAGATCCGGCCAGGGCCCCGCCCATACCGGGCCGTCCCCGGAAAATCCATGGGCCGGCCCGGTACGGATCAACAAGGCCCAGGGCGCAACCCCGCTTTTCCGCGGCTTCCAGAAGCCGCCGGTTGGGCGGATAATCACTGTCTCTGACCGTGATAACACCGATGTCCATGGCAGCGCTTTCCAGAGAGGTTTGGGTCGGGTCCTGCACCGAAGTCACAAACTGATCACTGCGGCATCACAGGACAATTGAATCAATTCCGCAGCCGTACCCAAGCGGGCGCCATCGATCAAATCCTCCCCGGCAATCCGCCTGGCTTTTGCACATGGGGTACAGGCCAGAATTGGCACTTCGTGGGCCTGCAGATAGGTGATCAGATCATCTGCCACATCGCCTGTGGCTGCCCGCAGATTGTCGGCAAGGCCTTTTTTTGCGATATAGACCGCTTCATCAAGCAAAAACAGGGTTACATTCTTTCCTTCCTTGTGGGCCACCGTTGCCAGGTGCACGGCCCGGGTAGCCCGGTTGGGATTGTCTGTGCCGCACGAAAGGCTGATCACCACATTGTTTGTCATATCCATCTCCTTTGGACTTGTTTTGCTTGTATCCCCAATGCCGGACCAAAATCACTGCCGCCCGGCGGAGCGGCCGCCCACGTCGGCCGGATCACCTTCATATCCCAGGGCGCGGAAATCCATCACTTTGTCACAGCCGTGGCAGTCCAGGCAGGAAAAGGCCTCCTCCTTGGGGGCTACCTGATGATTCAGCCGCCAATGCATAATGGTTTCCACAAAAACCACTTCCCCGGAAAAATCCAGTCCCGCCGCGGCCATGCCCTTTTCTGCGGCATCAACCCAGTCATAGGTTTCAAAATAACCGCCATCGCCAAAGAGTTTGGGCACGATCAAATGCCCGTTGACCGGATCAGCCGGCTCCACGCCTTTCATGATCTTGTAGGGCGTAATCCTGGCTTCCGGGTCATGGATATCTCCCTGGGGCGGATTGATCTGGGTGCCGGCCTCCCGGTTGATGGGATCTCCCTTGAGATACCGCTTGTGGGTGCCATTGTACCACTCATATTCCGGGGTCAGATTTTTTTCCCGGATCAGCAGCCCTTTTTTCTTGCTCAGAATTCTTTTTTTCTTGCCGTTGTTTTCCAGGACCTTGTCTTCCCTGCCGCTCTGGGACCAGTCCCAGAGTGTGGTGGTGGGTGCATCCTTTGCGTATTCCGGAATATGGCAGGCCTCACAGGAGACCGCATCAGTGTGATCGTTTAGCTTGGAAAGCATTGCAGAAGACTTGTCATGGGGGCGGCTGTCATGGCAGTCCGTACACGCCACGGGTCCTTCGCTGACAGAAGAAGTGGTGCTTCTGCCGGCAATTTTGTGATTCTCTGTGGTGTGACAGTCCTGGCACTGAAAATCCATGCCGCCCATGTGCACATCATGCTCCCGGGAAGGGTCGGCCAGTGCCGCATCCATGTCCCCGTGTTTTACATTGTTGCCACCGCCGCCGTACCAATGACAGGAACCGCAATTGGAACGGGTGGGCTTGGCCACGCTTTGGGCGACTTTGAGCAGATCCACGGAACCATCCGTGTACCCGCATTCCCCCTTGCTGCCGGCATACTTGCCCGTCTGGTCGTGGCAGACCAGGCAGTCCACAGCCGCATCATCCATGAAATCAAAGGTATCATCTTCTTTTCCGTACCCGGCGTGACATTTGGTGCACCTGCACCAATTGGATTCAATGCTGACTCAGTAATTGTTCATCAGATCCCTTTTGCCCAGCTGCCGGCCTTCTTCAAGTCCCACCACATGGGGCGAAGGCCCTTTCCACAACCAATGGGCGGATTCCAGCACTTCCTTTCCCTCCTCTGCGTGGCAGTGCAGGCAGGTTTCCGTTACCTCCGGGCCGGATTCAAAATCGTCATGGATATAATTGCTGTGATCCACCGCCATGGCCGGACCCGATAACATGACCATTGCCAGGAGTCCTAAAATCCACTTTTTCATATTTTACTCTCCTTTTTCCGCGGCACGTTCAAGAGCGCCCGCAAGGATCTCCCTGGGCTGCAACCCCACAAAGCGTTCCTGTTCCCGGCCATTTTTGAGAACAACCAGGGTGGGGATGCTGTAAATGCCAAATTGTTTGGCCACTTCCCGATTTTCAGAAACATTGATTTCCAGTACCCGTACGCGGCCGGCAAAATCATCGGCAATCTGACCGACAATGGGTGCCTGGGCCTTGCACGGTCCGCACCACGGTGCATTGAAATCCACCAGGCAAACTCCCTTTTGCGTAGCATGACCGAAATCCTCACTGCTTTCCAGCTTCTGCGGATCCATGAATGCGCCTCCCTTTGTTTTTCCCATAATCCAATCAATAATTGTGCCATTTTTTCTGCCATTCCGGGCGCATTCATAAAAAATTATAAATTCAAACAATTATTCCGCAACAAAAATTTGCGCCAATTGGGGTAAAGGTTTTTTGCGCCTGTCCGGCAACACATCCTTGTTTATTGTAACGCTGAAGTAACGTTATCTTCGCCACAATCCGTTTGCTCAAAGTCCTGATGTTGCCACTCTTGTAAAAACTGCTCAAATCGTTTGATACTTATCAGGAAGGAAGCCCTGCGGCCGGGGTCAGTTTTTTCGCTCCTGACCGTTTTTACGGATTCAAAAACAGACCCGGACCTTGGGCTTCCTTGAAACTATTTTTCCGGATCGCAGCCCGGGAATGAAACTTTGCACACAGCCGGCCATGATGCCGGTCGGGGGGCGGTTTGCGAGTCGCATTGAGCGCGCAGGCGGTCAGCAGGGAGCAAACCGCCACCGGGCCGGCATCATGCGAAAATCATAAAAATTTATAGAACTCAGCATTGATGGCACCGTAAAAAGCTTTTTACCGCGTCCGCTGTTTGTCAGGAAGGAAGCCCTGCGGCCGGGATCAGTTTTTTCGCTCCTGACCGTTTACGGATTCAGCCAATGCCTTCGCTTAAAATTTACAAACTCGGCCTGTCGGCCTCAAACAGTTTGAATTTTTTTGGCTTCGGCATTGGCTAAATTTTTCCGTAAACGCTCAATGTCGCTTACAAACCGACCCCGTCCTTGGACTTCCTTGGAAGTCTGATTTCAAATGGCGCCGTATAAAGTCCAAGACCAAGCCTTGTGCAATTTTGAAGAATGCAGCGTACTTAGCTGTACGTGAAATGCTGAGAAATTACGTGTACCGCAGATATTAAACTTTACGGCGCCATCAGTATTAACAGCAACTCTTTTTGATGTTGCCTATGCCAGGTTTCAATCAGACGGCTTCAGGCGGCTCCATAGGAATATCAAATTTTTTCATGTACTTCCAAACAGACGTCCGGCTTTTTCCCAGCCGGCGGGCCGCCTCTGCCTTGTTCCATCCGCATTCCTGCAGCAGCGCCATCAAAGACTCACGGGTCAGTTTTTTATGCTTATGGGCAGCACCGCTGTGAGGGGGGTTGGCCGACAGGGTATCCAATTCCATCTGCCGGATTTCAACCGGCAGATCAAACACGTCAATCCATTCGGTTTCGCAGAGGACAAAGGCGTGCTCAATGGCGTTTTCCAGTTCCCGGACATTGCCGGGCCAATTATAATCCATCATCAGCTGCATGGCATCATGGCTCAGACCGAAAATACCCTTGCCGGTTTTGGTGTTAAAACTGTCGATAAAATGGCGTACCAGCAGCGGGATATCCTCCCTGCGGCTGCGAAGCGGCGGCAGAAACACAGGAAACACCTTGAGCCGGTAAAACAGGTCTTCCCGGAAATTCCCCTCGCGCACCAGGCTGTAGAGGTCCTTGTGGGTGGCGGCAATCACCCGGATATCCAGATGGCGGGAACTGGTCTCCCCGACCCGTTCGATTTGTCGTTCCTGAAGCACCCGCAGCAGCTTGAGCTGGATCAGAGGACTGACCTCTCCGATCTCATCAAGCAGAATGGTGCCCCCGTGGGCTTCCTCAAACCGCCCCACCCGGTCCCTGTGGGCGCCGGTAAAAGCGCCGCGGACATGGCCGAACAACTCGCTTTCCAGAAGCGACTCAGAAAGGGCGCTGCAATTGACCACCACCAGAGGCCCCTTGCTCCGGTCGCTGTTGTAATGAATCGCCCCGGCTGCCAGCTCCTTGCCTGTGCCGCTTTCACCCTGCAGCAGCACCGAGGCATCACTTTTGGCCGCCATGCGAAGGGCCTGGAAAACCTCCCGCATGGCATGGCTTTTGCCAATAATGTTGTGGAACTGGTGTTTTTCAAGAAGCTTCTGCTGGGCTTCCTCGGCCTTTCGCCGGGCAGCGGTCAGCTCGGTTAAATCCGTCAGGGTCTCAACCACCCCGATAATCCGATTTTCCTCGTCTTTTAGAACCCGGGCGTTTTTGATGACCGAAACCCGGTGACCGTCCTTATGCTTTAACTGACATTCAGAGGGCTGCACTTCCCCTTTTTTATAAATCTGGCATTCATGTATATTGGCTGGACATTCCCGGCCGAAACACCGGCTGAACGCCAGTAATGAACAATAACAGCCAATGGCCTCCCCTGCCCGGTATCCGGAAAGCCTTTCCATGGCCGGATTCCAGGATGTAATGCGCCCTTCGGAATCCAGGGTGAAAACCCCTTCGCCCATGGTTTCCAGCAAAAGGCCGGCGAACCGGCTGTCCCATACCCCGTTTTGATCTTCCCGGTGCATTATCTGATGCTCCATACCTGGATTTTTATTTTTCAAATCATCCATTCCGGAATCCAGATCCCCATTTTTTTTCCGGTTTTAGGGCTTTTATAAACAGCCATTTTCCGGGTGTTATTGTTGATGGCAATCTTCTGCCCTCCGATGTTGTCTTCTCCGATCACGGAATAAAGCTTCCGGCTGCCCACCCGGGCCGTCAGCCCCGCCAGCAGGTTGCTGGCCATTTTTCTGCCCCGCAATTCCGGCAGAACCGATGTATAGCCCCGTTCCAGAAAACCTGACAAATCCAGGCCGGTCTGTTCCCGGACCATTTGCGTAAATTCAGTGCGGGGATGTTTGAGACTCGAGCAGGCCGCGATCTCGCCTTTGTCATCTCTGACATAGCCGATTAAAAAGGCATGGGACAGGTTTTCCCGCACCCGGCCCGGATCCACCGAGCCGCCGGCCTCCACCAGGGAGATGATGCGCTCCATATCTTCTCTTGCCAGCTCCTCCGGGGGAGCAAAATGATAATCAATGCCTTCTATGGTTTCAGTTTCCATCAATCCCGTGCCTCCCCGGCACTACAGTTGAATTTGACAGTTTCCCAAAAACCCCTTAAAACATCTAAACAGCAATATTCTTAAAATTTTCAACCAGGACCCGGAGACACCAAGTGCCTTTATATGTATCTTCTATATATCAAGGATATGGTTCATGCGAAACCTCTATTTTCTCATTTCCCTGACTGCGGTCTTTGCATTGCTGAGTCTGTCCCCGTCCGTCCGGGGAGCGGAAAATGTTTATCAAAATCGACTGGGCATGGAATTTATCAGAATCGAACCGGGCCGATTCATGATGGGCAGTCCCCCGGATGCGCCCCTTCGGGGTAAAAGCGAAAAACCCCACAAGGCCCTTATTTCAGAGCCCTTTTACATGCAAACCACCGAGGTGACCATCGGCCAGTGGCAGCAAGTCATGGGCAAAAAATGGCTTTTCCCCAGAAAGGGACCAAAGAATCTGCCCGTGACCGACGTTTCATGGCATGACTGCAAAAAATTCATAAAGAAACTAAACCGCCGTACCGGTCAAACCTACCGCCTGCCCACAGAAACCCAATGGGAATACGCATGCCGGGCCGGCACACAAACTGCCTTTTTCTGGGGCGATAATATTGAATGCACACGGGCCATGTACGCCAATTCCCCTATAAAATCCGACCAGTGCGTGGAAACCGTCAGATCCCTTGGACTGAAGGCAAACCGACCGGCACCGGTGAAAAGCTATGAACCCAATGACTGGGGGCTTTACGACATGCACGGCAATGTCTGGGAATGGTGCCGGGATTGCTTTGATCAATACCCCCTGCCCGAAGCCCCCGGCACGTTTGAATGCGTGCGGCGGATACGCAGGGGGGGGTCCTGGTACAGCGACCCCCACAGCCTGAGAAGTGCCAACCGCGCCTACGCCCACCCGGCTGCCAAGTTTAAAACCACCGGCTTCCGGCTGGTCAAAGAGGCGGATTAATTAATGCGCAGGGTCCTTTTAAACTGGCTTAAACTCCACGAAGACGAGGTTGCCCTGTTTTTATGGACCGCCGCACTTTTGTTTCTGCTGCGCAGTTCCGGCATGGTACTCAACAACTACGCGGAAACCGCCTTTCTCAAGCGCTACGGGGTCCAGTACCTGCCCATTGTCAACATGCTCAACTCCATTGCCACCTTTGCCCTCACCGGCATTCTGGCCCTGTTTATGACCCGCCTGCAAAGCACCCGGCTGCTGGGCATGCTCTTTGTATTCTGCGGGCTTTCAGTGGGCGGCATCCGGCTGCTGATCCCCATGGGTCTGGATTTGATCTATCCCCTGCTGTTTATGCTAAAAAGCCAGTTTGAACTGCTCGAAGCCCTGCTTTTCTGGAACCTGGCCAATGATCTCTACAATACCCGGCAGTCCAAGCGCATTTTTCCGCTTCTGACTGCGGGCGGGGTCATCGGCCTGATTGCCGGCAGCTTTACCACTCCCTACATGGCCGCAGTCCTGCATTTTGACAACCTGTTGCTGGTCTACCTGGGCATCAGCCTGCTGGGGGCGGTTTTGGTCAAGGCCATGGGCATGCACATGCGCATGGCCCTGCCAGGGGATAAAAGGGGCAAAAAGGTCAAGCACCAGCCGCCCATGCGGGAGCAGTTCCAGCAGGTGCTGCCCTTAATCCGGCAGTCGACCCTGGTAAAAATCGTATTGGTGCTCACCTTCATGCCCAATGTGGTGATCACCATCATGAACTATCAGTTCAATTTTGCCGCAGATGCCTATTTTGCCAGCGAATCCGGACTACTGGGCTTTTTTTCCTATTTCCGGGGAGTGCTCAATATTATCAGCCTGGTGCTGCTGCTGTTTGTGGGCCGGCTATACGGCCGCTTCGGCCTGCCCGTGGCCCTGATGTTTCACCCCTTTAATTACATTATTGCATTTATCGCTTTTCTGGCGCGCTTTGACATCTTTTCCGCCGTATATGCCCGCATGTCCACAAACATCATCCGCACCACCGTCAACATGCCGGCCAACTCCATTTTAATCGGGCTGTTTCCCGAATCCTACAGGGCCATGGTCCGGCCCTTCCTGCGGGGAACCGTGGTCCGCGTGGCTCTGTTTGTCGGCTCGGGTCTGATTCTGGCCTCTGCAAACCTGTTTCATCCGCGCTATCTCTCCCTGGTGGCCCTGCCTTTTGTGCTGGTCTGGCTGGCGGCCCCGTTTGTGCTCAAACGCAGATATGCCGCTATTCTCATGGACCTCATTTCGAAAAACATGCTGGATTTAAAAAGCATGGAACAGCAGAATCTGGGCAAGCTCTTAAAAAGGGACCAGGCGGATCCGGGACTGACAGAAGCCTTTTTAAACGCCCGGGGCGAAGACGCGCTCTGGTATGCCCGGCTGCTCAAGACCCTGGATGTGAATAACTTTAACGATCTTGTGGCCAAAGCCATTGACCGGCAGGATACAGCCACCCGGATCCGGCTGCTGGAAATGCTTTCAGACAACCCCGGCCCCGGGGCCGCAGAGATGCTGCAAAGGATGCTTTTTCTCCCCAATGCGCCCGAACTCACAGTTGCCGTGATCAACACCATACGAAGAACAGGCGTTGCAAACCCTGCAATCCGGGACCGGCTCGAAACCCTGATCCAGCACCCCCACCCCGAGGTCCGGGGAAACGCGGCAGGATGCCTGTACATGAAAAGCCCGGGCAAGCTCAAACCCAAAATTGATACCTGGCTTTACGCCAAGGACATCGATCACCGCAGGGCGGGTGTTATCGCCGCAGCTCAGACAGGGGAAAAGGGCTATGCCGGGATTTTGACAGAAATGCTTTCAGATGCTGACAACAAGCCCATCCGGAGCGATATCCTGCGTTGCCTGTCGCGGCTGTCGCCGGGCAATTTAAATGACATTGCCGCCCCTTTTCTCAATGACCCGGATGCCGGCCTTCGGCGCGCGGCCATAGAGAGCATGGAAATCACCGATGACACATCATTGTCCGAAATTATCGGGCACCTGGGGGATTCAGATACGGACATTGCCCATATGGCACGGGAGAAGATCAAAAACGCCGGCTACATCAACGGCAGAATTCTCATCGAAGCATTAAACCGGCCTGACCGCCGGATGCGCGAAGCGATTTTTGAGCTGCTGGAAGAGCTGAAAATCAAAGACCTGGACATTACGCGCTTTACCCGGCAGGGACTTTTTCACGCCTATACCTGCCTGGCCAGGGCCGAGGCCCTTGAAAAGCTTCCGGAAAGCCGGGCCAAGAACCTGCTAGTGGAACACCTGCTTGAAAAAAAGGAACTTATCCTGGAAAACACTTTCCGGGTGCTGGCCATCCACGACCGCAAGGGCCGCATGTGGACTGTTTTCAGGGGCCTTTTTTCCACCAGCTCCCGCCACCGGGCAAACAGCATCGAACTGCTGAGCGATATCATGGATCATAAGCTCTTTAAGATGGTCAGCCCACTGCTCGAAAGCGCCTCCATCTCCCAGAGCCTTGACCAGGGCAAAAAATACTTCAAATTGCCCCGGTTTTCATCTGTTGCCAGGGATCTTTTCCCGGAACTGCTCAAAGAAGCCGATGATTGGCTGGAGCCCGTGCTGGCGCTTTATGTCCTGGAATATCACGCCGAAGCCGCAGACCGGCAAAAAACCGTTATCTTACAGCTCAAAAACGCTCAAAATCCCTATATCCGGCAGATGGCCCAAAAAATTATTTCCGGTGCGTCCGGAGCGCTTGACCCAAAGGAGCAAATCATGGATACTGAACTCACAGTTCCGGAAAAAATTCTGCTGCTGAAAAACATTGCCATTTTTTCCGGCCTGACCGTCAGCGAACTCGGCGCCATCGCTGCTGTGACAAGGGAAGTGGCCTATCCTCCCGATCAGGTAGTGATTGCCGAAGGCGACCCGGGCGACCGGATCTATCTGATCATCGACGGTGAGGTGGCTGTTTGCAAAGGCCGGGAGGCGGAAAAGCAGATCCGCCTCGACACCATGGGTCCGGGGGATTATTTTGGTGAAATGGCCCTTTTCGAGGAGACCGAGCGGTCCGCCACCATTCGCACACTAAAACCCGCGCGGTTTCTGCTTCTTGACAAACCGGAGTTCAACGAACTGGTACGCGAGTACCCGGGCATCGCCCTTCAGATCTGCACGGCACTGAGCCAGCGCCTGCGCCATTTACAGTCCATGGTGGCAGAGGCTGAGACAAGAACCGGTTCGCAAAAGGACACGCCATGCAAATAGCTTTTGTCATGGATCGGCTGGAAGGCATTGATCCGGTTTTTGAAACCACTGCGGCCCTTATGTATGAATGCAACCAGCGGGGACATTCGGTGTTGTTTCTCGAACCCCATGACATCTATGTGCGCCGACAGCATATCGTGGCCCGGATGAAAGATGTCACAGTGGCCCGGGATCTTTCCATAAAACAATACTGGGACAAAGCCGTCGCCCGGCAGCAGGAGGAGTCGATCAGCTTTGAGGAACTCACGGAACTCGACGCCCTTTTCCTTCGCAAAGATCCGCCCCTGAACTACAGCTCGGTTGAATTTCTGGCCCCGATCCGCAACCAGGTCTTTATGGTAAATGATCCCTTCGGTATGGTTCTGGGCAACAGCAAGCTCTATACCCTGAATTTTCCGGACCTGACCCCGGAAACCCACATTTCCCGTGACCCGTCCCGGCTGCGCAAAATCATCGATAACTTCGGCGGTGACATGGTCATCAAGCCCCTGGGCCGCTTCGGGGGCCAGGGCATTATCAAGGTCAGCACCCGGGACCCGGAAAACCTCAACTCCCTGATTCACTATTACGTAGGCGCTCACAAGCCCTATGCCGATCGCGAACAGATCATGGTCCAGGAATACCTAAAAGGGGTCAAGGAAAAGGGGGATGTCCGCATTTTAATGCTAAACGGGGAAATTCTGGGGGCCATGTGCAGAAAACCCCCGGACGGCAGCTTCCGGACCAACATTCATGCCGGCGGCAAGGCCTTCGCCCATGCCATCACCGCCAGGGAACGGCAGATATGCGAGCAGATCCGGCCCCGCCTTCTTGCCGACGGTCTTTATTTTGTGGGCCTTGATCTGATAGATGAAAAATTAATCGAGGTCAACTGCGTCAGTCCCGGGGGTATTCCCCGGATCAACCGGCTGGAAAATATCCGCATGGAAACCCGTGTCATAGACTTTGTGGAACAAATGGCCCTTGCCCGAAAACAATCCCGGCAGGCGGCGCTCAAATAAAAAGGAAATGCAAATGCGCTTTTTTCCCAAACTGTTTGTTTCGTCTCTAATTTTTATGGCAGCCGCCATGGTTTTGCTCTGGCCCCCCGCCTCCGGCCATGCCGCGGGAAGCACGCTTCGGGTGGGAATTGCCGAAGAGCCGCGAACACTGAATGTCTGGATGGCAACCGATGCCAATTCCAACAAGATTCTGTCTCTGATCTATCAGCCCCTTTACACCGAGCACCCGGAAACCCTGGAACTTACCCCCTGGCTGGCAAAGGCCATGCCCGAGTGGGACGCGGATACAAACACCTACACCATGGAACTCAGGGAAGCCAAATGGTCGGACGGCTCCCCTGTGACCGCAGAAGATGTGGTGTTTACGGTCAATACCATCAAATCCTTTAAAGTGCCCAAATATCACTCGGAATGGCAGTTCGTGGAAAAGGCCGAAGCCGTGGACAAGCAGACAGTACGGTTCTATCTGGAAGAACCCCGGGCCACGTTTCTCACCCGAAGCCTGATCAACTATGTCATGCCAAAAAAACAATGGGCGCCCATTGTCAAACAGGCAAAAGAGCAGGAAAAACCCCTGGGTGCGCTGTTAAACGCCCGGGTGGAAAAACCCCTGGGGTGCGGCCCGTTTGTGCTGGAGCGCTGGCAGGAGGGAAATTTCGTCTATCTCACGGAAAATCCCCATTTTTTCGGCCGGGGGCAGACAATCCAGGGCCACCAACTGGGCCCCCATGTGGATGCCGTGCTTTTCAAGGTATACGGAACAGCCGATGTGGCCATCCTTTCTTTGAAAAAAGGCGACATTGATTTTCTCTGGTGGTCCATTCAGCCCGGCTATCTCAAGGATCTGGAACAAAACAAAAACATCCGGGTGATGATCAATGAAAAAAGCGCCCTGTACTACATGGGCTTTAATGTGAGAAAAAAACCCTTTTCCGACCCGGCCCTGCGTCGGGCCGCAGCTGTGATCATTGACCGCGATTTTATTGTCAAACGGGTCCTGCAGGGTTACGGCGCCAGGATGGATTCCATTGTTCCGTCTGAAAACCGGTTCTGGTGCGCCCCGGACATGCCCGAATACGGCAGGGGACTGGACCGGGAGCAACGGACCAAAAAAGCCTGGAAAATCCTGGCTCAAGCCGGCTACAGCTGGAAACGGCCGCCTGTGGATGAAAACGGCCGAATGGTTTCGCCATCCACAATTGTGCGGCCTGACGGCAATCAGATGGAGAAATTCACCATCCTGACCCCGCCGGCCGATTATGACCCCAACCGGGCCACCTGCGGCATCCTGATCCAGGAATGGCTAAAGGAACTGGGCATTCCCGCATCCGCACGGCCCATGTCCTTTGGCGCTTTGCTGGAAACCGTGAAAAAAAATCATGATTTTGACGCCTTTATCCTGGGCTACGGCCGGCTGGCCCTGGATCCGGATTATTTGCGCAGTTTTTTCCATTCCGGCAACGACAAGCCCGGTGGATGGAACATGAGCGGCTATCACAACCCGGAATTCGACAAACTGGCAGAAGCCTCCATTGCGGAAATGGATACAAAAAAACGGCGGAAACGGCTTTATCAAATGCAGGAAATCATCATGGAAGACGTGCCCTACATCCCCCTCTACAACCCGGCCGCCATCGAGGCCGTGGACACCAGAACCTTTAGCGGATGGGTTCCCATGGTGGAAGGAATCGGCAATATCTGGTCGTTTTGCAGCGTCAGACCCCAATAACAGGATAAGCCCGGGACCCGTATGCACTTTCGCAAGCTGATCTTCCGCCGCATTATTGAGGTGATGGCCATATTCTTTTTGATTCTCACCGGGCTGTTTCTCCTGTTTCACCTGTCTCCGGGTGATCCGGTCTCCAGGATGGTTCAGCCGGGCATGAGCGCAGAAGACGCCAGCATGCTCATCTCCCAGCTCGGGCTTGACCAGCCCTTGTGGCTGCAGTATCTATATTACGTGAAAAATTTTTTTACCGGCAATTTCGGAATCTCCTTTCACTACGGCCAGCCCGTGATCCATATCATCGGCCGCCGCCTGCCCAACACCATCCTGCTGTTTACCACGTCAGTGATCCTGTCGGCCGCAGCCGGGGTATTCTGGGGCAAACTCGTGGCATGGTACAAGGGCCGGCCCATTGACACCTGGGTCACGATCCTGGCCCTGGTCTGCCACACCCTGTTTCTTCCCTGGATCGCCCTGCTGTTTATCTGGATTTTTGCCTATCACGTGGGCTGGTTTCCCTTAAACGGCATGATCACCCCGGAGGTGTGGATCAATCCGTCAGCAGGATTTCTAACAAAGGCCGCAGACATCGGCCACCACATGCTTTTGCCCCTTCTGACCCTGTTTATCATCCACGTGGGCTCCTATCTGCTGATCATGCGCAGCAGCATGCTCGAAACCTTAAAAGAAGACTATATTCTCACGGCCCGGGCCAAGGGACTTTCGGAAAAAAGGGTCAGAAATCGCCATGCCGCGCCCAATGCGTATCTGCCGGTGGTCACCAGCATCGGACTGAGCCTGGCCTTTTCCATCAACGGCGGGGCACTGACCGAAACCGTGTTTTCATGGCCGGGCATCGGCAGAGAGCTGATCTTTGCGGTGAGCAACAATGATTACCCCCTGGCCCTGGCCTGCTTTTTGTTTATCTCCCTTGTGGTGCTTGTGGCAAATGTGATCGTGGATGTTTTATATGCTTATCTGGACCCGAGGATCCGGTACTGATGAATTTTTCCGCAGAAACCCGGGCAGCGGGCAACACGGTTGCCGCCAATCGTTCCTATAATCTCCAGCGGTTTTTAGACGGCTGGGCCCTGTTCTACGAAAACCCCGTGGGAAAACTCGGGGTGTTTCTGCTTGTCTGCTTCGGGATCATGGCCCTGATCAGCTATATCCCCCCGCTGATCGATCCCATGTACCACCCCATGACCGGGGTGGATCCTTCGATTTCAACCGCCACCGGCCCCAGTGCAAAGCATTGGCTGGGCACGGACAACCTGGGGCGGGATCTTTTCACCCAGCTTCTGACCGGCGCGCGCATCGCCTTTATGGTTGGGATATCCGCGGCTTTTATGAGCATTGTGTTTGGCACCCTTATCGGCATGATCGCCGGTTATGCCGGCCGGGTCACGGATGCCGCGCTCATGCGGTTTGCCGACATGATCATGGTCATGCCCTCGCTTCTGGTGGTGCTCTTGCTGGCATCCCTGTTCGGCCAGTTAAACATCTGGATTATTGTGCTGTTAATCGCCCTGTTCCGGTGGCCCGGGGTCTCCCGGGTCATCCGCTCCCAGACCCTGTCGCTGAAACAGCGGCCCTTTATCGACATGGCCCGGGTGGCCGGGGCCTCTCATATGCGCATCATTTTCCGGCACATTCTGCCCAATGTACTGCCCATGGCATGTTTGTACATGACCTTCCGGGTGACCTCGGCCATTATCGTGGAGGCCGCCCTGGCCTTTCTGGGTTTCGGCGATCCAAACACCGTAAGCTGGGGCATGATGCTCCAGTGGGTCTGGAAAACCGGGCACATGTTCCAGGCCCCTTACTGGCTCCTGCCGCCGGGCATCTGCATTTCCCTTATCACCCTGTCGTTTTACCTCATCGGCCGGGCCATGGAGGAAGTACTGGACCCGCGGCTGAGAAAGGAGGAAAATTTTGAGTAACCGAAAAAAACCGGGCGGAAACGTTTAAAAAAATAAGGGGAAGCATGGCCCTGCTTGAAGTCGAAAATCTCACCATTGCCTACAAAACCCGCAGAGAAACGGCCATTGCCGCAGACCGGGTGAATTTCTCCCTGAAGCGGGGCAGATCCGTGGGGATTGTGGGCGAATCCGGATGCGGCAAAACCACCCTGGGAATGGCGCTTCTGCGGCTTCTGCCCTCAAACGGATTTGTCAAGAGCGGGCGGATCACCTTTGACGGCATGGACCTGCTGGGCCTGCCGGATGCCCGGATGCAGCGGGTTCGCTGGAAACGCATAGCCATGATTTTCCAGGCCGCCATGAACGCCTGGAACCCGGTTCAGCGCATCGGGGATCAAATCCTCGAGGCCATCCGCACCCATGATCCCAAAATCACAAAAGCCGAGGCGGTCAAACAGGTAGAGCAGCTCTATGAACTGGTGGAGATCCCTTCGGACCGGATCTTTGATTTTCCCCACCAGTACAGCGGGGGCATGAAGCAGCGGGCCATTATCGCCATGGCCCTTGCCTGCAACCCGGATCTCATCATCGCAGACGAGCCCACAACCGCCCTGGATGTCATTGTCCAGGACCAGATCCTGCAAAAAATCAAGGCCATCCAGAAAGAAAAAAACATTGCCCTGATCTTCATCTCCCATGACATCGGGGTGGTGGCCGGGGTGTGCCACGAAATCATGGTCATGTACCGGGGCAAAATCGTGGAGGCCGGCCGCCGGGAAGAGGTCTTCGAGGTTCCGGTGCACCCTTACACCCGGGCGCTTTTGTCTTCGTATCTCACCATTGACGGGGTGTTTGAAATCCGGGACAAGCAGGCGCCGGCGCCCCCGTGCACCCCGGCCGAAGCCTTGTCAAAGGAACTTTGCGGATATGTGCATCTGTGCCCCCATGCCTCGGAGGCCTGCCGCAGCCGCCCGCCGCAATGGCGGGAAATCACACCAACCCATAAAGTATTGTGCAGCTTATGCCGGTAAAAAAAGAATCTGCAGCCATGCCAGACACCCCCGCAGAACCCATGGTGCAAATCCAGGGAATCAAAAAAACCTACAGCGAAGATCGGTCCCTGTTTGCCGGATCCGCCCCGGCGCTGACAGCCATTGACGGGGTCAGTCTTTGCATTGAAAAAGGCGAGGTCTTCGGCCTGGTGGGGGCCAGCGGTTCGGGCAAAACCACCCTGGGCCGGCTGCTGCTGAAACTCGAAGAAATCGATGCAGGGCAAATCCGGTTTCAGGGAAAAGACATCTCCGGTTTGAAAGGCGCGGCCTTAAAAGATTTCCGCCGCCGGGTCCAGCTCATCCCCCAGGACCCATACCAGTCATTGAATCCGTATATGTCCATATTTGACACCGTGGCCGAACCCCTGATCATCCACGGCATCCGCAGCAGCGAGGCCCGCAGGCAAAAAGCGGCTCAGGCCCTTGATGCCGCGGGTCTTAGCCCGGCAGCGGATTTTTTTCCCAGCTACCCTCATCAGCTAAGCGGCGGCCAGCGCCAGCGGGCCGCCATTGCCCGGGCCATGGTCCTCTCCCCGGAATTTGTGATTGCAGACGAGCCCACCTCCATGCTCGATGCCACCATTTCCTTTACCATTTTCAAACTCCTGGCGGATCTGCGGAAAACACAGGGGGTCACGCTTTTGTTTATCACCCATGACCTAGCTGCAGCCCGGTTTTTGTGCGACCGCATTGCGGTGATCTACAAGGGGCAGATCGTGGAGTCCGGACTGTCCGAGCAGGTGATCAACAACCCCGGATCCGACTACACCCGCGCTTTGATCAAAGCCCAGCCCCGCTTTTCCTTTGTCAACCAATAAGCGAAGAAATCAGCTCTTGTCCGATTCCCGAAAAAGCACCAGGGCCGTGCGGGTGGGCAGATAAAGCTGCAGAAAATCCCGGGGGCCGTCATGGGTGTCTTCATGAAGGGTGAAATGCCGCTGGCCGGAATAAAGACGGCCGTGGCCGCCGTATGACTCCGCATCCGAGTCCAGGATGGTGGTGTAGGTCCCGGCCGGGGCTGAAATCCGGTAATCCGTATAGGACTGCGCTGGATGAAAGTTGAATACAAACACACACCCGTTTCGCTCAAAGGCCAGGACCTTGTCGGATTCATGATGCCAAAGCAGGGCGGGCTCTGCCTTTGACAGAATTGCACATTTTTTGGCCGTTTCAATCATGGCCCGGTCAAAATCGCCCAGGCACTTGAATTTCAGATCCGGGGCATCGGCCAGGTGCCATTGCCTTCTGGCATAGGCGTAGGACCAATTGTTTTCAGCCCTGGGAAAATCGATCCACTCGGGATGGCCGAACTCATTTCCCATGAAATTGAGATATCCATGGCCGGCCGTGGCCAGGGTGATCAGCCGGATCATTTTGTGCAGGGCCACGCCCCGGTCCACTGTCATCCTGGGATCGTCTTTGTGCATGTGCGCATAGATGTCTTTGCCGATCAGCCGAAAAATCAGGGCCTGATCGCCCACCAGGGCCTGATCGTGGGATTCGGCATAGCTGATGGTCCGCTCCTCGGCGCGCCGGTTGGTCAGCTCGTGCCAGATCGTTCCCAGGGGCCAGTGCTCGTCGCTATATTCCTTGATCACCCGGATCCAGTAGTCGGCAATGCCCATGGCAAACCGGTAATCAAAGCCAATACCCCCGGATTTGTTTTCCAGGGAAAGCCCGGGCATCCCCGATACATCCTCGGCAATGGTGACGGCATCTTCACGGATCTCATGGATCAGCTTGTTGGCCAGGCACAGATAGGCCAGGGCATCTTCATCCACACTGTTGTCAAAATAATCCTCGTAGGAAACAAAGGCTTTTTCCAGCCCGTGATGGGTATAGAGCATGCTGGTGATGCCGTCGAAGCGAAATCCGTCAAACCCGTACTCATCGAGCCAGAACCGGCAGTTGGAAAGCAGAAAGTGCAGGACCTCTGGTTTGCCGTAGTCAAACAGCCGGGAATCCCATCCGGGGTGATGGCCCCGGGCGCCTGAATGAAAATATTGATAATCCGTACCATCAAACCGGCTCAAGCCCTCTGCCTCGTTTGCCACGGCGTGGGAGTGCACAAGATCCATGAGCACGCACAGACCCGCCCCATGGGCGGCATCCACCAACTCCTTGAGCTGCTCCGGGGTGCCGAAGCGAGACGATGCCGCAAAAAAATTGGACACCTGGTAACCGAAAGAGGCGTAATAGGGATGTTCCTGTACAGCCATGAGCTGGATGGTATTGTATCCGGCAGCAGCGATGCGCGGCAGCACCCGGTCCACAAACTCGGAATACGTGCCCACCTTCTTTTCCTGCTGGGCCATGCCCACGTGCACCTCATAGATCAGCGGCGGCCGGTCAGGGCAGACAAATCCGGGGTGACGCCACACATAGGGCGAATCCGGCACCCATACCTGGGCATTGAAGATCAGGGTTTCCGGATCCTGGACCACCCGGCGGGTCCATGCAGGAATCCTGTCACCGGAGCCCCCGGGCCAGTAAATCCGGAGCCGGTAAAGATCCTTGTGCCCCAGCCGGTCTGCGGGCAGTTGAATTTCCCATACACCCGGAGCCTCTGCGGGCACCAGGGAAAAGCCCGGGTCCTCCTTCCACCCGGTCATGTCGCCGATGAGATAAACCGCCTCGGCATTGGGCGCCCACTCCCGGAACACCCATTGATTGTTTCGCAAATGCAGGCCGAAATACTCGTGACCGGAGGCAAAATCGGCCAGGGACTGATTGCCCCCGGTCAGGCGGTCCTCCAGGGCGCTGATGTAATCAGCCCGTCTCCGGATGGTCTCCGCATAGGGCTCCAGATACGAATCAAGTGCGACAAGCTGTTGCCAGGGTTCCATGGCGTTTCCTTATATCAGGCGATGTCAGAAGAATGGGAGACCAGGGGCCGGTGAAGCATTTTTTCATACAAATCAATGTATTGCCGGGCCGTGACCTCATGGTTGAAACGCGCCGCACTCTGTTCCATAATCCGCCGGATCTGCGGCTGCTTTACCCCCGGGGGCTGCCGGTAAAACGCAATGGCCTGGTCCACGGCCCACATGAGCCCCGGCCCATCCAAGACCTCGAACAAAAACCCGTTTCCGCGGTTGTTTGCCACATCCAGGTGCTCCACCGTGTCATGGATTCCACCCGTATCATGGGCAACAGGCAGGGTGCCGTACTTGGGCCCGATCATCTGGGGCAGACCGCAGGGCTCGAAACTCGACGGCATGAACAGAAAATCAGCCGATGCATAGGCCAGCCGCGACAAAGGATCGCTGAAGCTGCAGACCGCCACCTGTTCCTCCAGACCGTGGAAATGTACTATATCAATAAAATAGGGCTGAAACACCCCGTTTGCCACAAACACGACCTGAATCTGTTCATCAGGGTACCTGGACACCATTTCATACAAGATATCGGCCAGCACCTGGCAGCCCTTCTGTACCGGATCCAGCCGGGACGGCCAGAGAAAAAGCGGTGCCTCGGGATTCTGGATCAGGCCCAGATGCTTTTGCAGATAGCGCTTGTTGGCCCGCTTGCCCTCGGATGCATCAGAGGCGGTATAATTTCGGAACAACTCGGGATCCGTGGCCGGATCATAGCTGGGGTCCGGGGCGTTTAAAATCCCGTAGCCACAGTCGGCTTCCACCTTATTGGTCAATTCCCGGCGAAGCGCATCCGAGATAAACCCGTGCCGGCCGGAAACAATTTCATTTAAAAACGTGGGACTCACCGTATTGACGAAATGGGAGCCAAAAACCCCGGAAACAAGAAAATCCACCGGGTTCCCGCCCCGGCTCTGTTCATAGTTGACCGCCATGCGATCATAATACAAATTCTGCCAAAAGGCGGCCGCATCAATGCCCCGGTCCTCGATCTCGGCTAAGGCGGCCTTGACCGTGTGAATGTTATGGATGGTAAACAGGCATGGAATGCCGACCATGCGGGAATATCCCGGCACCAGCCCGGTCATCCAGTCATTGCAGTGGATCAGATCCGGCCGGACCCGGGGCAGGATATTGTTGATCACCTCCCGCTGAAACGCCAGGGCGATTTTCATGTTTTCCTGGGAAAGATTGGAATACACGTGGTGCACGTAATAAAAGGCCCGGTCCTCGGCCAGGTGCAGCCGGTCTTCGGGCAGGTACTTGCGGTAAGTATCCAGCTCTTTCTGGTAAATATCCCATAGCGGGCCGATGTGTTTGTGGAAAATACCCCGATAATCCGGTAGTGCCACATGCACGTCCGCGCCCAGGGCAAACAGCTTGCTGATCAGGGCGGCTGACACATCAGCCAACCCCCCGGCCTTGGCCGAGAGATAGTTGGCAATATTGCCCATGCCCTGAGGCAGATAGGTCACCTCCGGGGTCACAATGAGCACGCGTGGATTGGTTGTCTTTTCCGGCATCAAAATTTCCTGTCGGCGTCAAGCGCCGGATTACGCCCAGGTCAGAAAACCCGGCGCGTTTTTTAAATAATCATCGCCGCGGGGTGTGACCCGGGCCGTAAAACCAAACCGGCCGGCCTCCTGGCAGACCACCTCACAGGTATACCGGTAAGTGCCGCCGCCCAGGTCTTCGGCCGCGGACATGGGGGTCACCTGGCTGTTTTTGAGCTCGTCAACGCTTTTCAAACTGCCGGAGTAAAGCTCCACTTCCACTTCCCCGGGCTCCAGGGCCCCGAGATGAACCTTTGTATCCACAGAAAACCGGTCGCCCACCCGGAAAGGCACTTCAATGTCGCTTTGCGGGGGCTCGATGCGAACTGCGGGCCATTCGCGCTTCAGGCGTCTTCGCTGGGCCACCAGTTTTCCGGCCGACTCTGCGTTGTTATCGGTCAAAACAGCATGATTTCGAACCGCAGGCAGATAATAGTCCTTTTCATAATTGCGCACCATGCCGTGGGCGCAGAAATTTCCCAGCACCAGCTTCATGGAATTTTTCATCATCTCCACCCACCGGTCCGGGGTATCGCCTTCCCTGCGGTCGTAAAATGTTGGGATCACATCATTTTCAAGGATATTGTACAGGGCCCGGCACTCCACCTGATCCTGGTAGGCGTGGTCCTTGTATTCCTCGCCGTTGCCGATGGACCAGCCGCAATCCGGATGGTAGGCTTCGGCCCACCACCCGTCGAGGATGCTTAAATTCAGCACTCCATTAACCGCGGCCTTCATACCCGAAGTCCCGCACGCTTCCAGAGGCCGCCTTGGGGTGTTGAGCCACACATCCACACCCTGGACCAGGTAACGGGCCAGGTTGATATCATAATTTTCCAGAAACACGACTTTGTTTCGCATGCCCGGCCGCCTGGAGAAATGCACCACCTGACGGATCAGGTCTTTGCCTTCATGATCCTTGGGATGGGCCTTGCCGGCAAACACAAACTGCACGGGCCGGTCTTTGGACCCCACGAGCTTTTCAAACCGCTCGGGATCCATAAACAGCATGTAAGCCCGTTTGTAGGTGGCAAACCGACGGGCAAATCCAATGGTCAAAATCTCCGGGTCCAGCACGGACTCCACTTCCTTCATAACCGATTTGGGCGCATTGCGGCGGCCGTACTGCCGGACCATCATGGAACGGCATGCCCGCACCAGGCGGGACCGGCTCATCTCCCGCGCCCGCCAGATTTCCTCGTTGTATATTTGATCGATGCGCTCTGCCCGGTCTGTATCAAAATTGGTGGAATACCAGTCCGGGCCCAGGTAGCGTTCAAAGAGCATATGATTTTCAATGGAAATCCAGGAAGGAATGTGAATTCCGTTGGTAACATGGGAAATGGGCACCTCCTCCACCGGCCGCTGAGGCCAGACATGATTCCACATGCCCCGGGCCACCTCTCCGTGCAGCCGGCTGACACCGTTGCAGAACTGGGAGAAATTGTGCCCCAGCACAAACATAGACAGCTTGACATGGGGATCAAACTTCTCCCCGGTCTGGCCCCAGGACAATATGGTGTCCACATCCGTGCCCAGCCGCTTTTCATATTCCTGCAGATACGGCCGCACCAGGTCGGGAGGAAATTCATCATATCCTGCAGCAACCGGGGTGTGGGTTGTAAAAACCATGCTTCGGGGCACAATTTCCATGGCAGTCTGCAGGTCCACATTTTTTCCTTCCATGACCTGGGCAATGCGCTCAACGCATACAAACGAACAATGCCCTTCATTCATGTGGCATACCGCCGGCTCAATGCCCAGCTTCTTTAATGCCTTCATGCCCCCGATGCCCAGCAGCACTTCCTGGGCCAGACGCACAGCGGAATCGCCCGGATACAAACTGGCCGTGATTTCACGCAGTTCTGGCGGATTTTCCGCAATGTTGGTATCCAGCAGATACAAGGCAACCCGGCCCACCATGATCTTCCAGACCTTGGCGTAAATCAGCCCGCCGGAGGCCTCCACCGAAATTATCAGTTCATTGCCCTGGGGATCCCGGGCCCGGCGCACGGGCATGTGGAAAATATCGGTTTCCGGATACTGCTCCTGCTGCCAGCCTTCATGATCCAGGTACTGATGAAAATATCCCTTGCGGTACAAAAGGCCCACGGCCACCATGGGAAGCGCCAGATCCGAGGAAGCCTTGAGGTGATCGCCGGCCAGCACCCCCAAACCGCCCGAAAAAAACGGCAGGCTTTCATGGATGCCGAATTCCATGGAAAAATACGCCACCTGAGCGTCCGCACCGTAAGGGGTTTGGGAATAATCCACCGGGGTTTCAATCTCTTTTTCAAAAGACTTCTGGACCCGGTCCAAATGGGCCAGAAATCCGTCGTCCTTAAGGCCCCGCTCAAAACGCTTCTGGGCAATCATGGTAGCAAAAATCAGGGGATTGCGGTTGGACTGGACCCAGAGCCGGGGATCCACCCGCCTGAAAAGCTCAATGGCATCCAGGCGCCAGGACCACCACATGTTTCGGGCCAATTTTTCCAAAAATTCCAGTCGTTCGGGGATCTTTGGGAATACCTGGTAAGTTTGTAAACGGGTCATGTTTTCCTCTGTTGTTTTCCGGATTTCTTCCCGGCTGCTGTCTCCAGATGTTTCAGCACCCGGTAAAGCTCACTTGCCCCCCACGCCTGGGCGTCGCATCCGCGCTGGCGATGCGGATGATCGCCGTCGACGATTTCAGGAACATGGCCCAGACACCCGCTGTTGATCAAACAAGTGCTGCTGCCAAGCCAGTTTTGCGCCGTGGCAATGCCGTTTTCTCCGTACGCAGCCACCCAGGCTTCACAAAAAGAGGGAAACACCCAGGTCCATGCAGTACCATTGTGGTAAGCCGGCTTCCGGCTCGTATCCTCATCTCCCTGGTACTGTCCCTGATACGGATAATAAGGATCTGCCAGCAGGTGGTTGTGATGCCGGATTTCCAGCGGATGGATCACCGGCTGATCCGCCAGGCTGCGGATGGCCCCTGGCACCAGCAATCTGGAGCAGGCACCCAGCACTGACCGGCAGATTTCCGGATCTGTCACGGTGCCAAGGGTGAGTGCAAACAGCTGATTGGGCCGCAGGGCATCATCGGCCGCAGCCTGATCCGGCCGGTCACCGGCATCGCAATGAAGGCAGTCTGCCAAATAACCCTGCCATTCAAAATAATAACAACGCAGAACGGACTTGGCCACCGTTTGACTTAAATCTTTTAAATCAATATCGATTACGGACTGTTGTGGCGGTTTCAGCCCGGATACAAACACCAGGGCCGCATACCACAGGGCCTGAATTTCCACCGGATAGCCCTGGCGTGGGGTGGCGGCCGGATAATTGGTATCCATCCATGTAAAATGGGCCGGGCTAAAGACCAGACCGGTTTGCCGGTCCATGCGGATGCCGTTGGACGTACCGCGAATATAGCCGGAAACAATGGAAAACAAAATCTGCCGCAGGCTCCGGCCTTCAAATGGTTCGTCCAGAAAATCAACGGAATTGAGGTCTTCGGCCAGGTCCCGGCACGCGACGGCAAACCACAGGGGTGCATCAGAAGTATCCCGGTTGCCCGCATCATGGCCGTGGATCATATTGGGCAGGGTACCGTCCTTTTCGTACTGGCCGAACATCCGCAAAATATTTACGGCTTTTTCATGCTCGCCTGCGGCGATCAGGGCCCGGCAAAAAATCAGCGAATCCCGGCCCCAGTCCAGAAACCACGGGTAACCGGCAATCACAGAGGCATAGCCCTGACGGGCCACCACGTAATGGTCCAGGGCCTGCTTCATGGCCGCGGCCACAGGCAGGGAGGCGGGGTTGGCGGCGCTCAGATCCGGCTGTTCCGTGGATTTGGCCCGGGCCGACTGCCCGGCAGTGTCCATGGAGGCTTCCAGCATCATGGACTGACCACCGGAAAGCCGGCATGTGAAATAACCCGGGCTGAACAGATCCGAGTTGGGATCCAGGCCCCTTTCGGCCTCCACCGGGCGATATTCCATGTACTGCCACTCCGGCTCCCGGACAAACGCGGCCCCGGTCATATTCACCGAAAGTCCGTGCTCCGGATCGGGGTGAAAATAAAAGCCGTTTTCACGGGCTTCCACAGCATCCGGCCATGTATGCTCCGGGCCGGTAAACGCCTTGGTGACATCATGGAAACTGCGGTTTTCAATGTCCGGCCGCAAAATCATCCGCACCGGATGCTGGTCTTCGAGCTGGTCGGCTGAGTCCTTCGTGTGCCTGAAAAAATAAAGCCGCACCCGGTTTTCACCGGCCATCATCTCCATTTGCACGAAAAAGCGGATATGGCGCCCGAGCCCGGTGGGTATACGGTACTGCCAGCAAGCCCGGCCGTCATAATCATGGACAAATCTGCGAAGGCAATCCGTGCGCACGGCCTGGGCATAATCCTGATAAACCAGCCAAATCCGGCACCGGGAAAGCATGATCCAGCGGTCCACGGGCGCGGCGGGATCCGGGTTGGCCGCAAGCAGTGCATCATAGCGCGAGCGCATGCGCCGGGCATAGGTGGCAGCCCGCATCATAGCTCCCCTGCCGTTTGTGGCCAGAAACAGAAACGGCTGTGCCATAAGCCGGGTGCGGGGAATTTCGCGCACCACCCCCACCTTCTCCAGGGGTGCCAGATACAGCAGATTTCCGGTTGCCTGAACACTTTCATGACCGGAATACAGGGTGAGACGAAGCTCTGCCCTCTGGTGGTCCGTACCTGCAGGCCCGGGGCAGATCAGGGCAAAATAGCTGCCGTCTGCCGCGCACAGGGCATATTTCCCGGATACCACCTGATTGTTACAGCGCAGCTGCAGACGAAAATCTGAAGATGCCCGAACCAGCAGAAAATGGCCGGGCGGCACCATCACCTCTCGTTTTGCATCTTCGGGCCACTTCCAGACAATGGCACGCGATTCCCGGCTTTGCGGGTTCATCTCCCGCAAAAAAGCCTCGGGATCATCGCAGAGCTGCCTGGCGGACGCATCCGGGTCAAAACCATTTAAGTCGCAGGTGCCGTGATAAAAGGCAAACACCTCCAGTACCGCAGCCCGCAGCTGCTGATGGACAACAGACGCTGAAACCCGATTGCCGGCCTGCTCAAAGTCCCGAATCCGTTCCAGTTCCCCGGGCGCATTGCTCAAACACACAACCTGCCCGGGGGCCAGAAGCATCTGCCGGCAATTGTCCTGTTTTTCCGCCCGGATGCGGGCTTCGCTGACCAGGTCCAGAAAAGCGCCGTCTGCCAGGGGCTCGATCACATCCTCCCATCGGGCCGGCACTGCGTTGTCCGCATCCAGGTTGGCTACAACCAGCAGCCGGTTTTCGCCATGGCGGTCATGGCGGAGCAGCACCGCGAAATTGCCTTCCTGTGCCATGACAAAACGCTGGCCCGCCCCGGCAGCAAAAGCCGGATGGGTTTTGAGAAGCGCGTTTAGGCGCCGGATATGATCCACCTGGTTTTTTTCCGCCCCCCAGTTTAACGGCGGGGACCCGTGCACGTCGATTTTCTCCGTTGCAAACCATTCCACGCCGTTGGCAAAGGCAAATCCGCCCCCCGCTGACATCAGGGCCGCAACAGCGGTGCGCATGCGGGCAAACCGTTTGGAGACCGATGCCAGACGGTTGTTATCATGGGTTTCGGCAAAATGAATCATCTGGCCGTCGGCTGCCGCAATATCTTGCACCAGGGCCATATGGGCCACCACCGGGCCTCTGTCATAGTTCTGGAAAAGCTCGGAATAGGCCCAGTTGAAATTGGCCGTATTCAGAATCTCCCGGGTCACGGAAATTTTCCCCCCGAGACCTTCAAGAAAAAACAGGGTATCTGGAAACTGCTCACGCACCCGGGCCACAATATAGCGCCAGGCCGCCACCGGAATCATGTATCCCGCATCACAGCGAAATCCGTCCGCGCCCCTGCGGCACCATGTCAGAAACACCTCTGCCATGTACTGCCACAGATCCTGATGGCTGTAATCGAGCTTGGTCAGATCCTCCCAGACCACGCCCCAGGCCCCGGGCATCTGGATTTTGCCGTCTTTTTCCCTGTGCAGCCACTCAGGATGCGTTTCATGCAGGCTTGCCCCCCACCCGGTATGATTGATGGCAATATCGAGCAAAATCCGCCCGCGCCGGGCATGGATGGCATCGACCAGTTCCATGAACTGCTCCAGGGGTGTGGCTGCAGGGTCAAATTCCGCCATGGCCGGATCCACGGTTGTGAAGCTCTGGGCTGCATACGGACTGCCGAACCGGCCCATGCGGCCATAGGTGGTAGGCGTGGGATGCACCGGCAGCAGCTGGATATACGGGCAGCCAAGGTAACCGATGATAAAATCCAGCTCATGAATCAGATCCCGGAACTTTCCTGAAGGGGGGATTACCGTGTATCCCCGTTGATCGAGGGTCTTGAAATGCTCATCCCCGGGCGGCAGCTGCCGCTGGTCCTTGTTGGGCCCGAACTGACGGACAAAGGCATTGTAAATGATATTGCCGCAAACCGTTTCCGCCGGCTCCACGTTGATGATGGTGTTGGGACCGGGCGGCCATACGGGCGACTCCTTCCCCTCTGGCAGAAAAAACGCCTTGGCCTCGAAATGGCCCACTTCGGTTAAGCCCACAGTCAGCTCAAATCGACCCTCCCCGGCCGGGACCATGGGGATATCCGACCAATCATGATACAAAATGGGCTCGTTTTGCTCAACCTGGCAGATCACCTCCTGTTTGGCCAAAGCCGCCTGACCCAGGTTGGTACGCAGCCAGGCATTGCCCGGGCCCTGGCCGGGTGCATGCAGATAAAAAACAATGGCATCGCCCCGGAAGGCCAGATGCTTTTTGCCGGGGGCCGGGCTCTGGGACAAATCCTGGGATACTGTCATCTCAGCCCGCCCGTTCCGGATTTGCGCTTTGCACCCGGCCGGCCGGGCCAAAGGGCCGGAACCATATGATCAACTGCGGCAGCAGGGTCAGTGCGGCCACCAGGGCGATGAACATGGCCAGCCCGGTAAACACCCCGAAGATAATCGTGGGGATAAAATTGGAGGTGGCCAGGATGGAGAAGCCGATGATGATGATAATGGTGGTGTAATACATGGCATATCCAATGCTTCCGTGACAGCGCTGCATGGCCTGCAGATAATCGCCGTCTTTTTGAAATTCCCGCTGAAAACGGTGAATGTAATGGATGGTGTCGTCCACGGCAATGCCCACGCTGATCGAGGCAATGGTGATGGTCATGATATCGAGCGGAATATTTGCCCAGCCCAGGGTCCCGAGCACCACCCCGGTGGCCAGCAGATTGGGAAAAATGGCGATCAATGCGATGGTAAACGATTGAAACAGAAGCAGAAACATGATCATCAGGGCCAGAATCACCAGTCCCAGGGTCATGATCTGGGAGCTGAACAGGCTTTGCAGCACATCATTATACAGCACCAGCATGCCGGTGAGTTTCACACTGTCCTTGGCAAACCCCAGTTTTTCCTCCACATCGTTTTGGATTTGTTGCAAAAGCGCATTTCGCCGCAGTTGCGGATCCGAGTCGATCACCCGCAGGCTGATCCGGGCCTGGTCATGTTTGACCGAGGCATACGGGGCCACGAGCATCTGCCGGTATTGCTCGGGAAATTCATTGAACAAAAGGGCTGCGTCAAATGTATCCAACGGGCCGCCGGTCAACCGCTCGGCCACCTTTGTCAGGGTGGCAAGCGACAGCACCTTTCCGGTGTGATCCAGTCCATCCAGGTAATCGTGAAGCGTTTCAATCCGGTCGAGCCGGTGGGGGGTAAACCAGTACTTGCCTGAATCCGCCGGATCATCAAATTCATCGAATTCACCAAATTCGGAAAACTCATCAAACCCGTCTGACCCGCCGCCGTCGTCACTGGCCGGCTCCGGTTCGGCCTGCGTGCCGCGGCCGTTAAAATCAATGATCACATCCAGGGGGGTGGTGCCGCCCAGCTTCCGGTCAATGACGGTCATGCCCTGGTGGATTTCCGTGCTGGACTTGAAATAATCAATAAAGGCGTTTTCCACCCGCAGCCGGCCAATGCCGGCCGCGCTGAGCAGCAGGGCCGCCAGGCTGAAAATGACAATCATCCGGCCGTGGTGACGGGTAAAGCCCGCAAGCCACCGGGTCAGGGCAATGCGGGACCGGCCCCCGCTGGGCTGCGGGGCTTTTTTAAACAGCACCAGTGCGGCCGGAAAAAATATGAATGTAACAGCCAGGGAAACCACGATACCCGCAGACATCATCCAGCCAAAGGTCTGCACGGGCTTGATGCCCGCAAACAACAGGGACCCGAATCCCGCAATGGTGGTCAGCCCCGCATATATGCACGGTGTCTTCATGGCCTTGACCGTCTCTGCGGTCAGCTGTGCGTGGCTTTTATGCGGCGCGGCAATGATCAGCTCCCGGTAGCGAACCACCAGGTGAATGGAGATGGCCATTGTAATGATCAGCTGCAGGGCAATAAAGTTCGACGACACCACCGTTACCTTCCAGCCGAACAATCCCATCAGTCCCATGGTGGCAACCGCCGAAAGCCCGCAGCTGACCAGCGGCAGCACAACCCATCGTACCCGGCGGAAAATCAGCCACAGCACAATTGTCATGCACAGCAGCACCCCGCCGCCGTAGACCCTGAGGTCCTTTTGGATAAAGCGCATCAGGTCGTTTGCCACCATGCTCACGCCCCCGAGAAACAGGTCGGCGTCATTTTCATGGTTTTCCATAATCGTTCGGATGGCGGCGATATCCCGGCTGCGCTGGGCCTCGATACGGTTCCAGTGTTTGTCAATAAGCGACTGGAGCCGCTGCATTTCCCTTTCTTCCGCCGGGCTCAGCCCCCCCTGCCCGGCTTTGGCCCGAAGCTGCTGACGCTGCTGCCAGACCTTGTCATATTCGGGATCGCTTTTGAAATTGATCTGCAGGGCCGTGGTTTCAAGATCGGAACTCACCAGCAGATTCTGGTACAGGGGGCTGGTCTGCAGTTCCTTTCTGGCAAGGGAGAGATCCACATCCGGAGACGACAGGGTGCGGACATTTTTCACCAGTTCTGCAACCGGCATGGGCGGGCTTTCCAGAAGCGGCACATCCAGGATGGTGACCACCGAGGCAACACGCTCCATGGCGGCAATTTCATCGCGCAATTGAGCGATCCGGGAAAGTACCTTCTCTGAAAGCAGATCCCCGGATTTTGGAGTATAGGCAATGACCAAAAAATCATCATATCCGAATCGTTCAATGATTTCCTGGTAGTAAAGGTAATCCGCATTGTCCTGCTGCACCAGGGTGTCGGCGGATGCCTCGATTTTCAGATCAACAGCATACCGGGCCAGCACGGCAACGGCCATTAAAATACATACAAGAACCAGGACCGGCCGGGCAAGCACCACACGGTCAAAAAACCGGTCAATAAGGGGCGGGTCTTTTTTCATAAATATGGGTCACAGTGCTTTCTGCGGTCAGTTTAGCTGTTTTCACCGGGTGCCTGGATTTCTTTGACAGCCTCGAGCAGATCCTCTGCCGTGCCGTCGGCCAGAATCTGGTCAAACTGGGACCGGTAGCTGCGGATAATGCTCACTCCATTGATTTCCACGTCATAGACTTTCCAATCGCCGCCGGCGGAATAAAACTTATACACCATGTCCACAGTTTCATCCCCTGCCCGGACCGCCACGGGCACGTGCACCTTGTTGTTTTGCTCTTTGACGGGCTGATACTCAAAAGCCGCATCCGCATCCCCGGAATACATGGAGATCTTGTCAAAATAGGAATCCTTGAGCCGGGCGACAAAGCGCCGGGTGAAAGTCTCCTGCTGCTCTGCCGAAAGCCCGGTCCAGTGCCTGCGGCCCAGGCTGAGCCGGGCCATGAGTTCGTAGTCAAACACCGGATCCACGATATCCTCGATCCTGCCGGTTTTATCCGCCTCGCTGAGATCCGGGCTGTCCAAAACATCGATGACCTCGCTGATCTTTTCCTTCAGCAGACTCTGGGCACTTTCGGCTTCCACGCGGCCGTGTGCGGCAAACAGGGCCAGGCCGAAGATCAGCGCCAGGACCCATACGGTAATGCGTGCAGATTTTTTCATGTTGTCTACTCCTGGATTTTCTTTTCCCGGTTTTGTTCATAGGCATTGCGCAAAAAGATATACCAGTCCACGGCATCCTGTTTCAACCGCTCATATTCTCCCAGGTGAAGGGAGGTATAATTGATCCGGTCATAGGCGGAAATGGCAATGGCGACTTCCGTGGGCTCCACATAGGCCACGGGATTTAAAAACCTGTCCGGAACTTTTGACACGGCATCGCGCAGGTTGGATGGCCCCAATACCGGCAGCACCAGGTGCCAGCCGCCGCCCACACCGTAATGCCCCAGGGTCTGGCCGAAATCCTCGGGATAGGCCTCCAGGTCCATCCACCATCGGGCGGGATCGGCAAACCCGGCCACCCCCACGGTGGTATTGACCACGAACCGGGCTGTTTCCACCCCGGCCCGCCGGATTTTGAGCTGAAGCAGATTGTTGACAAACCTGAGGGGATAGCCCAGATTCTTGAAAAACCGGCCAACGGATCTGCGCGCCACAGCCGGGGTCACCTTTGCATATCCGGTGGCCGCGGGTTTGAGTACCCAGAAATAAAGCTTATCGTTTACCCCGGTCATCCACCGGTTGTAACCGGAAAGCGGGTCAGCCGCGGGTTTTGAACCTATTTCGCCTTCAAATTCATCAAACTCCTCAAAGTCATCAAAGGCGTCAGCAGAACCATTTGCCGGGTCCTGGCCTGTCTGATCCAGTTCTGCCTGATCTGCGGAAGCCGCATAACCGGTGTGCGCCGCTCCGGCCGCAGCCTCGGAAGACTTCAAAGGCGACTGCCCGGCCCATGCGGACAAGGCTGCTGCAAAAACAAACAGAACCGCCAGCAGTGCAATCCCAATGGGCCCTTTTCCGGATTGTTTCCCGGATCTTTCATGATGCAGAACCATTGCCGATCTACTCCTTTCCTGCTTTTGCACCTGTGTTGGCGCGTTTGGCCGTCCAGTCATGAAGTCCCCGGATTTCAGCGGCGATCTGCTCCATCTGCTCCATCACCGCTTCAGCATCAAAGGAAACAAGCCGGCCGTCGTCCACAACAGGCACCCCGTTGATCACCACGTGCTGCACGTCAGCCCCGCCTGCGGCATACACAAGGTGCGAACAAATATTGTACATGGGCGTCAGATGAGGCTTATGGGTATCAATAACAATAATATCGGCTTTTTTTCCCGGCTCCACAGAACCGGTGACATTGCCGAGTCCCAGGGCGCTGGCCGCGTCAATGGTGGCCATGCGCAAAACAGTACCGGCATCCATCACCGTTGGATCCATCTGGCTGACCTTGTGTATCTTGGCAGCAGCATCCATTTCCATGAACATGTCCAGGTTGTTGTTGCTGGTGGGCCCGTCTGTTCCCAGTGCAACACAGAGGCCGGCAGCCTGCATGGCCGGCACCGGCGCAATGCCCGATGCCAGCTTCATGTTGCTTTCCGGATTGTGTGAGACCTTGACATCATGGGCCCTGAGCAGATCAATGTCTTCTTGGGACACGGCGACACAGTGACAGGCCAGAAACCGCGGTGACAATACCCCGATATCAGCCAGATGCGCCACGGGACTTTTGCCATGGGTTTTGCGGATCTGCTCCGCCTCCCCGGCGGTTTCCGCCACGTGCACGATCATGGGGATTTCGTGTTCTTCTGAAATTGCCGCGGCCCGCCGGAGCAAGTCCGGAGCGCAAAGATAGGGGGAATGGGGTTCCACGGCAATGGTAATCAACGGATCATTGCGCCATCTGTCAATGAGTTCCAGGGTATAATCAAACCCTTTATCAATGGATCCGTAATTGGGGGAATCAAAATCATAAAGAACCTCCCCCGCAACCGCCCGCATGCCCGCCCGGGCAGCGGCTTGCGCCACGGCGTCTTCAAACAGGTACATATCCGCAAAGCATGTGGTGCCGGAAAGCATCATCTCCGCGCAGGCCAGCATGGCGCCGGTATAGACCCGCTCATGACTGAGCCGGGCTTCTGCGGGAAAAATATATTCATTGAGCCATGTCATCAGGTCCATGTCATCGGCCAGGCCCCGGAAACAAGTCATGGCCGCATGGGTATGCGTGTTGATCAGCCCGGGCATGATAATGCCGCCGTTGGCGTCAATAATCCGGGCCGCACCTTTGATGTTGAATTTTTCCGCCGGCCCCACGGATCGGATGCTGTCTCCGGACACTGCCACGGCACCGTTTTGAATCACGGTACCGTGCTCATCCATGGTCAGCACCGTGCCATTGACAACCAGAAGATCCGGCCTGTCCTGCAAATCCACCATCTAAGCCTCCCTGACAATACCGGATAGCAATTCACCCAGGACAGGGGCGGCGTTCTGCGCTATTTGGATAATCGCCTCCAGGCTGGCGGGTTCCGGCTGATCCGGATCAGCAATATTGGTGATCATGGAAAACCCGCATATGCGCATCCGTGAATGAACTGCGGCAATGACCTCCATGACGGTAGACAATCCCACTGCATCCGCGCCAACTTGCCGCAAAAACCGCAATTCGGCCGGAGTTTCAAGAGACGGGCCCTTTAAACCCGCATACACCCCCTTGTGCAGATGGATTCCGGATTTTTGCGCGGCCTGCATGGCGCAATTCATCAGCCCGGTATCATAGACGGCTGACATGTCAGGGAAACGAATTCCCCAGTCTTCATTATTGGGCCCCACCAAGGGGTTTTCGCCGGTGAGGTTGATGTGATCGGAAATGGCCATGATATCGCCTGCGGAAAAATCCGTACAAAGGCCGCCTGCGGCATTGGTCACAATCAGGGTCTTTACCCCCAGGGCCTGCATAAGCCGCACAGGAAAACAAACCCTTGGGGCGCTGTAGCCTTCATAGAGGTGAAACCGGCCCTGGAGAATAAAAACGCGCCTGCCGTGAATCTTCCCGAAAATCAGCCGCCCGGCATGACTTTTGACAGTAGAGGCGGGAAAGTGGGGAATCCTGTCATACGGGATTTGAGCCTCCGGCGACATGTCCACCATGCTTTCGGAAAGCCCGGTTCCGGTGGTAATGGCAATATCGGTCCCGTCCACGCCGATATAGTCTTTCACATAAGCAGCCGCCTCCCGGACCTGCTGCCAGTAGAAATCGTTTTTTTGCTGCTGTGCCTGCAACTCAATGTCTCCTGATCCGTGTGCCTGAAATGAAAATTATAAAAAGCGTTAAAACAGCGCGCATCTTCGGTAAAACCGTATTCTTATATGGTACAGCCGCATCCGTCAAGCCAACATTTGCCGCATCCCCCCTCAGACTAGTTGACAGCCGGGACGGAATATGAAAAATAAAATATTTCAGATTGAATCTGCAGGCCGAATAATGTTATAGAGGCCGCTTAGTGCAGATTGAAAATTTTCGGCCGAAAACACAACCCAATGTGCCTCAACACCACATGATACGAATCGGAGCATGCAATGTTTGATGCAATACTGATGATGGGCGGACTCGGTCTGGTAACCGGTGTTTCCCTGGCCCTGGCTTCCAAAATTTTTTACGTTTATGTGGACCCCCTTGTACTAAAAGTCGACGACCTGCTGCCGGGGGCCAATTGCGGCGGCTGCGGATATCCCGGCTGCGGCCCGAATGCCGAGGCCATTGTTGCCGGCCAATCACCGCCGGATTCCTGCGTGGCCGGCGGCGCAGACCTGGCCGAGGCCATTGCTGCGGTTCTGGGCATGACCATCGAGGCCAAGGAACCCGACATCGCTCTGCCCGGCTGCACCTACGGCCCTTCTGAGGCCGCCATCAAGTACGATTACCAGGGATTGAGCAACTGCCAGGCCGCGGCCCTGCTATACGGCGGGATGAAAGTATGCCACATCGGCTGCCTGGGCCTGGGTTCCTGCATGCATGCCTGTCCGTTTGACGCCATCACCATGAGCGACCGCGGTCTTCCGGTGGTGGATGAAGAAAAATGCACCGGCTGCGGAACCTGTGAACGGGTTTGTCCCAAGCACATCATCAAGCTTTCCTCCGTGACCCGCAGGATTCTGCGGGAATACACCACAGACGACTGCACCACCCCGTGTCAGCGGATGTGTCCGGCCGGTATCAATATCAGCGGCTATATAGAGCGTGTCTCCGGGGGAGATTATTCCGGGGCCGTTCAGATCATCAAGGAACGAAACCCGTTTCCCACGGTTATCGGCCGCATCTGCCCGCGGCCCTGTGAGGACGCATGCCGCAGAAACCTCATCGACGAACCCGTGGCCATCAATTATCTGAAACGCTATGCTGCGGATGTGGAAATGGAGCAGCAGAAGCACTCCCAGCCCTATTGCGCACCCGGCACCGGACGGCAAATCGCTGTGATCGGCGGCGGGGTAGAGGGTCTGTCCGCAGCGTTTTTCACCGCACGCCTGGGCCACAGCCCCACGGTTTTCGAGGCATCTGATAACCTGGGCGGGCTTTTGCGAACCGCCATTGCCGGCTACCGCCTGCCGCGCACCGTGCTGGACTGGGATATCCAGGGGGTCGCCGAACTGGGTGTTTCCTTTAAAACCGGCATGACCATGGGCCGGGACTTCACTCTTGCCTCTTTGCTCAAACAGGATTATGAGGCTGTGCTGCTGGCTTCCGGCGGATGGGACAGCCGCCTGGAACGCGGAACATCGACCCGGGCCGAGGAGCCGATACCCGGGGTATTTCTGTTAATCGAACTGCTGCGCTCCGGACTCGACAACAAGTACCAGATCCCGGTCACCGCTGATGTCGTCATTGCCGGCGGTGCGCCCCTGGCAGAAAAAGCTGTTCATACCTGCAAGCACCTCGGAGCGGAAAACATCACCCTGGTATTCAATGAATCCCGGGGAAAAACCGATCTCTCAGATGAACAAATCCAGAATCTGGAAAAAGCCGGGGCTGAAATTGTTTTCAACGCCGCCATCACCCGGCTCACAGGCCTGGAAAACCGCCTGGAATCCATTGAATACACAGATACCCGCTCCGGCCAGAGCTCTGTGACATCCGCCCAAACGCTTGTCATCGATGCCGGCCGTCTGCCGGAAATGATTTTCCGAAAAGCCCCGCAGCCGGAGCAGGATGAATCCGTGCCTGAACCGGATCCAAAGGCACCAGTACAATGGGAGGGCATTCAGCCCTACAAAAACCCGATCTACAGCGAGGAAAAGGGTCTGCTGGCAAAAAATGATCCCATTACCGACTACAGCGCGGCCATCCGGGCCATTGCCGGCGGCCGGCGGGCTGCGGCCTCTGTACACAAAATCATGTACAACATGGACCTGGGGGTGGCCGAAAAGGTGATTTCCGCGAATTCAATACTGCAGTCCGTCACGCACATCGAAAATGTGGAAAAATCCGCCCGGCATATCATGCCCGCTTGCGACCCCCCGGAGGTTCCGGGAAAATATCCGGAAGTGGAACTGGGATACTCGGAGACAGACGCCCGGGCCGAAGCAGACCGATGCCTGCGCTGCGGAATTATCTGCTACAAGGATTAAAAAATGGCCAGGGAAACAGGAGTGGTCACCCAGATAAAAGGGGCAAACGCCCTTGTCAAAACCCAGCGGGCTGCGGCCTGCGACGGGTGTTCGGAAAAAAGCACGTGTCACAGCTTCGGCGGAAGCCGGGAAATGGAAATCGAGGCCCTCAACCCGGCAAAAGCCTCGGTGGGCGATACAGTGACCATCGAATTCGGCACCGGCGGGATGCTCAAGCTTTCTCTGCTGCTTTATATCTTTCCCATTGCCGCCCTGCTGGCCGGGGCGATTCTTGGCAATCAGACGGCTTCCACTTTTGGGGTGGATGCTTCCATATTTTCGGCAATAGTGGGATTTACCGCATTGTTTGCATCCCTGGCCGTGCTGGTGAAACTGGAAAAAAAAGCCAGGCAGTCCGACCGCTACAAGCCCAGCATCATCGCGGTAAAACGCAAAGCAGAGCAGCAGGCTGCGGCCAAATGCGAACACTGCACGTAAATCGTTGTTTTGGATAACGGCCGCGCTTTTTACCTGCCCATGATTTTTTCTAAAATCAGGCGTGTGACCAAATAGGTGGGCTTGATGCCCTCTTCTCCCATACTGCCCGAAGCCAGGGTCTGCCCGCTTTTCAATGGATTGTCAGAGGCATAATAGGCATACATCACCTTGAGATCCGAAGACACGTGCCCCCGAATAAAGGCCGCGTTAATGGCCCGCTGGTAATGACCGCCCTCCATTTCCAGTCCCACAGCCTTCCATGATGAATCCTGGAATTTTTTAAGCACGTAGCGGTTCTGCAGG
This sequence comes from Desulfosalsimonas propionicica, assembly GCF_013761005.1. Taxonomy (NCBI): domain Bacteria; kingdom Pseudomonadati; phylum Thermodesulfobacteriota; class Desulfobacteria; order Desulfobacterales; family Desulfosalsimonadaceae; genus Desulfosalsimonas; species Desulfosalsimonas propionicica. Next base: position 322,826 of record NZ_JACDUS010000003.1, on the reverse strand, counting down.
GAAGTGCCCAGCACGGTAATGATGGGGCCGGTATAGATTTGTACGGAATCATCATCAAAATCCGCCTCGGTCAGATCATTGCAGATCATGTAATTATGGGGGGTGCCTTCAAGCACATGGGCGGTGGCCAGCATGATATCGCCCTTTTGCCCGGGCAGGATGCCGGCCTTGCCGATCACGGAAACCGATTTGGCATTAAGGGCGCACTGCTCTCCGTTTTGTTCCCATGGATAAAGCAGTTCATCAAGGATTTCAAAGGCCTGTTCCCCGAACGCATAATCCATCACCAGGATCACGGGTTGTTGTTTTTCGATATCATCGGCATCCAGGGCAATGGCCGGATGCCTGGGCAACCGGGCCATTGCAGGTGCGTCAATGATCCTGCAGTCGATCTGGGAACCACTGTCATCGGGCAGCATGTGGCATCCGTGTTTTTTGGCAAACGCTTCCACCTTGGCTGTTTGATCCCGAATGGTGCGGATACAATCGTATAAATCCGGATTATCAGCAGCCTGCTCTTTTTGTCCCACAGCGGCATACCCATAAAGAAGATTGACCACACTGTGCTGATTGGCGCTGATAATATGCAGGGGGCGTTTTTCCAGGCCGATATCACAAAGGCATTTTTTGATATTGGCCGCCCAGTTGCGGGCATGGGTGCGGTTTAATATCTGGGCGCTCAATGAAGGCGGAAAATGGACGGTCACAGCATTGTCCAAACTCTGCACTTCCTCGTCCACGCACTTTCCCATGCTGTGGACAATCTGAAACAGGCCGCTGTTGGAATTGGACTGGCTGCGGTTTTTCTCGAGGTTTGCGTAAGTATCCTTGGTTTCATCAAAGGTCCGGCCCAAAAGCAGGCTCAGGTTCCACAATGCCTGATCCAGATCTCTTCCGCAAATATCATCAATGCAGTCCACATGTTTTTCCAGTTCCCGCCACTCGGTGGTGATATTGCCGTAGTCATCGCGCATCTTGCTCTGCACCTTTTTGGCCTCCACATGCAGAAACGTGATGTGGGTCATGATGTCGTAAATCTCGCTTTGTCCCCGGGTGATGACAAAACTCATCTCCGTTGGGCTGATGCGAAATGATATCCGCCGCCGTTTCAGGGGCTGAATTTTTTCAAAACTGGCATCCGCTGCATCCTGACGCCCTGTCATCACAATGCGGTGACAGGCCTCAATGCCCCTTGGCAGGCGGTCAATAACATATTCCAGCCCTTTTAACTCAATGGTTCGGGAATCGCTGATGGAGCCGTAAATCTCCGGGCTCAGGGTTCGCAGGGCACTTTCCAGGGTGCTTCCGGTGCGGCCGCCCATCCGGTAATAACCCCGCAGCAGAGCTGCATCTGCGATGGTCTTGAAGGTTCGTATGGCCAGCCGCGATTTATCGGCCAGGGAATAATCCATGTAAATATTGTTCTCAAGGGTCATGCTTTCTCCGGGATGGTTAAAGGGGATAAGTGTAAATTTTTTTTTCAAAGTTATACACGATCAACTCTTTTTCCGAGCGCTGGATCACATGCTCGGGCAAAAGCGGCACCTTTCCCCCGCCGCCGGGCAGATCGATCATGTAGTGAGGAATGCCCATGCCGCCGATGCGCCCGCGCAGGGCCTCGATAACGGCAAGTCCGGTTTTCGCAGGCACCCGGAAGTGGGCTGTGCCCCGGATGGGATCCGGATGGTGCAGATAATATGGGCGCACCCGGGCGGTGAGCAGTTTGCGCATCAGTTCGGTCATGACCGCGGGTGAATCATTGACACCGGCCAGCAGCACGGTCTGCGATCCCAGAGGAATACCGGCATCGGCCATCAGCGCGCATGCGCTCCGGGCGGCCGGGGTGAGTTCATCGGGATGATTGAACTGGATATTGACAAAAAGGGGATGAAACCGGGCAAGCCCCCGGGCGAAATCCGGAGTGATGCGCCGGGGAAGCATCCCGGGCATGCGTGTATGAATCCGGAGGCATTCCACGTGACAGATGCCGCGGATGCGCGCCAGGATGGAAAAAAGCCGGTCATCTTCGAGCATCAGCGGATCGCCGCCCGAAAGGATCACTTCCTTTACCCCGGGTGTGCGGGCGATATAGTCTATCCCCGCCTCTATGGTCTCCGGGCTGACCGGATCCCGGCCGCCAACCTCGCGCTTGCGCATGCAATGCCGGCAGTATACGGCGCATTGGCCCGAAACCAGAAACAATACCCGATCCGGATACCGGTGGACAATGCCCGGCACCGGGGATTGCTTTTGCTCACACAGCGGGTCGGCATCTGCCAGCGATGTTTCTTCCAGCTCGGCGGCATCGGGCACCAGCTGCCGGAAAACCGCCCGGCTTCCGTCGGCGATGAGCCCGAGCGCATAGGCATTGATGCGGGCCGGGTATTGATCCATCACCCGGCTGACAAGATGTTCATTGACATTGAGATGTGCGGCCAGGTCCCTTGCCTTGCAAAGGCTTTGGGCAATCATTTCCTGCCAGGACAAACCAGGGGATGCAAACGTCATTCAGCTAAGCCCCACCCCGTGGATCCGGGCTCCGCAGTCCGGACATTGATTGTTTTCCACCCGGTTTTCCACCACTGAAAAACCTCTTCTGGAAATCGCCACGGCATTGCATTGCGGGCAAAACGTATTTTCAAAAGCCTCTCCGGGAACATTTCCGGTATAGACATATTTCAGGCCCGCATCCATGCCGATCTGCCTTGCCTTTCGAAGGGTTTCCACGGGTGTGGACGGCCGGTCGGTCAACCGGTACGTGGGATGAAACCGGCTGATGTGCCAGGGGGTCTGAGTCCCGAGTTCGTCTGCGATAAACCCGGCCAGATCCTTTAACTCCGCATCTGCGTCATTTAACCCCGGAATCAGCAAAGTGGTGATTTCCAGAAACACACCGTTTTCCCGAAGTTTTTTCAGGGTTGTGAGCACGTGTTGGAGCCTGGCCGAACAGTATTTTTTATAAAACGCCTCTGTAAAAGCTTTTAAATCCACATTGGCCGCATCCAGATACGGACTGATCATGTCCACGGCCTCGGGGGTCATGTAGCCGTTGGTGACAAACACGCTGGCAATATTTTTTTCCCGTGCCTGCCGGGCCGCTTCCAGGGCGAGCTCAAAAAAAACCGTGGGTTCCGTATAGGTATAAGCAATGGAACGACTTCCCGTAAGCTCGGCCTCCTCCACAATCTGTTGAGGGCTTAAGGCCTTGCCCATGATCCGGCCCTGGTAATCGGTGGCCATGTGCGCGATATCGGCGTTCTGGCAGAATTTGCACCGGAAATTGCAGCCCACTGTGCCGATGGAGTAAACCAGGCTGCCGGGATAAAAATGAAACAGGGGCTTTTTTTCTATCGGGTCCACGTGCCTGGCAATAATCCGGTCATAAACCAGGGTGACAAGGGTTCCCTCCTGATTTTCCCGGACATTGCAAATGCCCCTGGCCCCGTCCTTGATGGTGCACCGGTGATGACACAGATTGCAGACCACCTTGTTGTCGCCTGCGTGTTCGTATAACAGCGCTTCCATATTTCCTCCTGAAACCCACGTAGAATTGTTTCTTTATAAATTCTGGTAGCGCGGTTTGTAAATGTCAATTTTGGATTTTTTGGTCGTTGCAGTCCCTGGACCAGCCGGCTACCTGTTCATTGGATGCGGCGATCTGATTGACCTTGCATCTCAATGTCAGGGGAGAAACCTGAAACCTGGGAATCGGATCGGCCACAATGCCGGCAAAACCGCCGAACGGGCTGTATTGAAGAATCCGAAAGGATTCCAAGCGGTTCAGCACGGATGACACGGCAACCGGAAACTGCAGCACGGTGCGCCACTGCACCGGCACCTGGCCCAGCATGGCGTAAAAGGCCCGGCGCACCTCGTTGATACTCAAAAACCGGGCCCGGGAATAAACCGAGTTCCTGAACAACCGTGCCATTCGGCAACGCAGTGCGTAACCGGAATACCGGTTTAAAATACCCACAAACACGCGGTCTCTGGCCACCCGGCAGGCCTCTTCCAGGGCACGCCCCGGATCGTCGCAAAACTCCAGGGTCAGAAACAAAATTGCATAATGAAAGGAATTGTCGGCAAACGGCAGATCTTCGGCATAACCCTGGTACAAATCCACCGGATTTCCAAGGCGCTGACCGGCATAGTCGAGCATGGCGGGCGAAGGGTCAATGCCGGTGAGTTCAATGCCCTTGTTTAAAAATGGCTCCAGACTGGCGCCGGTTCCGCAGCCGATATCCAAAAGGCGCCGGACCGGCACAGGACGCAGCATCTCCATCATCACACGGGTTTCAAGGTCCAGGACCCTGCGATTTTTTTCCATTGACAGCCATTTTTCGTAACGGGCCGCATCCTGATGGTCAAACACATAACTCATGGCGTTCTTTTATGGAAAAATCGATAAAATCGCAAGACCATTTCAGCCTCCGGGTTGCGGCTACATCATGGCGTTGAACCGAATACCCACCCCATCGGGGCTGGTGCGGGCGATTTCCCCGGTAAACTTGACATTTCGGGTGCTGTTGGGGTGGGCAAACGACAAGGTTACCTCCTGGCCCCGGCCAAGCCGTTTGAGGTCTGATTCCAGGATTTCCACAAAAGCGCCGCCCTGGCTGACATTTTTCATGTTTCCGGCAAAAATCTTGCCGCCCGCGGAAAACTGTACGGATTCGGCATGCGGCTGCCGCAGGAATCTGCGCCTGGCGGAATTTTTCCGTGACTTTAATTCCGCGGCCAAATCCCGCTGATGTTCCGGCGGCAGACTCAATACCAACATCACCAGCTCGGCTGCCAAAGGAGACAGCCGGTAATCTTCCTTCAGTTTTTCAAACTCACCCATGTCCCTGCCCTTTCTCATATCATTAAACGCTTCTGATATTTTCCACCTTCTTTTATTATTGTTATTCTTTTACCCGATTGCAACCGGCAAATCCAATATTTTTCCGCCCATTGCCCGCAAAAACCAAACCCCTCCCTTGTCCCTTTGGGTTTCCCGGGCGTTTTTTAGTTATGTTTCAAAAACTTCCAGGGAAGTCCAAGGTCGGGGGTCGGTTTTTGAAGCGACATTGAGCGTTTTCGGGAAAAATTCAACAAATGCCGGAGCGTAAAAATTTCAAACTGTTTGAGGCCGAAAGGCCGAGTTTTTGAAATTTTAGCAAAGGCATTTGTTGAATCCCGAAAACGGTCAGGAGCAAAAAAACCGACCCCGACCGCAGGGCTTCCTTCCTGCAAAATCAGCGGGCGCGGTAAAAAGCTTTTTACAGGGTCATCGTCCTTTGTGCTTTTGAAAAGCGCTGGTCCATGATGGCGGGCCGGGGATGGATTGCAAGTCGCATTTGAGTGCGCAAGCGGTCAGCAGGGAGCAATCCGTCACCGGACCGGCCATCATGCGAAAACCGTATCCGCCATCCTGTGTCAGGCATTTGTTAAATGTGTCCCTTGCAGGTGCCGGACGGAAAAAGACTTGATTCCCGCAGCGATCCGTGTGAATTTTCCAAAAATCAGAAAAAGCGAAAACAACATCTGCCAAAGCCGGACTGCGGCTTTAAAAAAAAGGATAAAACAACCCCATGACAAACCCGGAATCCAAAATAACGCCGAAGCATTATCATCTTCGCCTGCAGCCGAACCTGGACCGCATGGATTTTTCAGCCTTGGTGACCCTGCAGGCCGTGGCCCGACAATCTGTTGATCTTATTGAACTCAACGCCCTTGACCTGGCTGTCCGGTCTTGCCGGGTCCGCCAGGGGGAAAAACAGACCGAATGCGGGTTTTGCCTTGATCCTGCCCGGGAGGAAATCCGCATCGACCTGCCGGAGAAAATCACCGGTGAGATCGAAATCCAGATCGATTATTACGGTCGGATCAACTCGCAGATGGCCGGATTTTATCACAGCACCTACCGGCATTCAAACGGCAGCGAAACAATCGCGGTCACCCAGTTCCAGGAGTCAGACGCCCGCCGGGCCTTTGCCTGCATGGACCATCCCTTTTACAAGGCGGGTTTCACCATTGAAATGGTTGTTGACAGGGAAATGACAGCCATTTCCAACATGCCGGCTGTATCTGAAAGCCCGGAGCCCGGCGGCCGGAAACGAGTGACTTTTGAAACCACCCCGGTGATGTCCACCTACCTGGTGTTTTTCGGCATGGGCCGGTTTTCCGTGATCACCGATGAGCTCGACCGGCGGGTGCGGGCCGCGGTACTGCCCGGCATGGCGGAAACTGTGCGTTACGGGCTGGCCTTTGCCAGAAAGGCTTTGAAATACTGCGAAACCTGCTTTGCCTCGCCCTACCCGCTGCCCAAGCTGGATCTGATCGCAGTGCCCGACTTTGCCTTTGGGGCCATGGAAAACTGGGGGGCGATCACCTTCCGGGAAAACCTGCTGCTGTTGGATCCGGCCAACACGGCGGTAGACGGGGAAGAACGCATCTGCGAGGTCATTGCCCATGAAATCGTCCACCAGTGGTTCGGCAACCTGGTGACCCCGGCGGACTGGAAATTTTTGTGGCTCAATGAAAGCTTTGCCACGTTTTACGGATATCAGGTGGTGGATGCCCATTACCCGGACTGGCAGATCTGGGAAGAATTTGTGGAATCCCAGACCGCAACGGCATTAAACCGCGACAGCCTCCGGGAGACCAGCGCCATTGAAATCTCCGGGGGAAGCCATGTGGTGATCAACAGCGCCACCGCCCCGATCATCTATTCCAAGGGCGCCAGCATCCTGCGTCAGATCCGCGGCTACATGGACGAAAACGAATTTGAAGCCGGCCTGCACCGCTACCTTGCCGGCCATTCCGGAGGATGTGCAGGCAGCAGCGACATGTGGACGGCCATGGAATCCGCATCCGGAAAACCCATTCGCCAAATCATGGAGCAATGGGTCCTTCAGCCGGGCCATCCACTGGTTACCGCCAAACAAAGCAGCGGCCGCCTGCACCTGTCCCAGAAGCGGTTCTCCTATCTGCCGGCAGCCGGCGCCCAAAACCAGACCTGGCCTGTTGCCGTCATTATCCGATGGTTTGACAAATCCGGGGCCGGACGCACGACCACGGCCCTAATGGAAGGCCCGGAGATGGAAATGGAAATGGACCCGGATATTTATGCCTATAAAATCAATGATCTGCAGACAGGATTCTACCGCACCCGCTATAAAGACATCCAAAACCTGGAACGGCTGGCGGCCATGGCCGCGGCCAAAACCCTGCCGGCCATTGACCGCTGGGGCCTGGAAAACGATCTGTTTGCGCTCACGGTTGCCGGACATACGGATCTGCCCGCATACCTGGAGTTCCTGGAGCAAACCGGAACCGACACAGACCCCCTGCCCCTGTCCGCCAAAATGGGCCACCTCCACGACCTGATGATTGCCGCTGACGGATCCGCCGGACAGGCCGTGGCTTCTGCCGCGACCCGGTATATGCACGAAGCCTTTGATGTTCTGGGCTGCCGCCCGGAAAAAGACGAGCCCCACCCAAGGCTGCGGGTCAGAAACAATCTTTTCTGGCAGGCGGCCATACTCGGGGTTCCCGGGCCGATATCAACCGCCGGCGAAGAGTTTGAAAAACTCCGGGGCCAGGGCCGGGTTCATCCCGACATTCTGCGGGGGGTGATGCAGGCAGCGGCATGGCAGGGGGATGAAAAAACCTATGCATGGGTTGTGGAGCGAATGGAAAGTACGGATTCCGAGCAGGACCGGCTCAACTGCCTGCGGGCTTTGGGATGCTTCCGCCGTCCGGAGCTTATTGAAAACGCCCTGGCCCTTGTGCTTGACCGGGTGCCGGATAAAAACAAATTCGTGCCCGTGGCCCAGATGGCCCGCAACCCGGCGGCCATCCCCCTGCTCTGGGACTGGTATAAGGGGGCGGAAAAAATTTTGAACACTATCCATCCCATCATCCACGAGCGCATCATCACATCAGTGGTGCCGGCAGGGGGCATAGAACACGCAGATGCCGCGGCTGAGCACTTCAATCAGCGGATGGCCGAAAACGCCCCGGCGGCAGACGCCATTGCCATGGCCCTGGCAAAACTCGAAGTCAACCTTCAGATCCGGCGGCAGGCGGCTGCATCATTTGCCTGAGCCTGTGGGCCGCCCGGTGCATATCATCTAAAATCATGTAAAAACAGGGCACCAGAATCAGGGTCACGAGGGTGGCAAAAAGCACCCCGAATCCCAGGCTGATGGCCATGGGAATCAAAAACCGGGCCTGGAGGCTTCTTTCCAGCAGCATGGGGGTAAGCCCGCCAAAAGTGGTCAACGAGGTGAGAATCACGGCCCGGAAACGCACCTTTCCCCCACGCAGCACCGCCTCGTGCACCTCAAAACCGTCTGTGCGAAAATATTCATTGATCCGATGCACCAGAACCAGGGAATCATTGACCACCACCCCGGCTAAGCCCACCATGCCGAAAAGGCTGATCACGCTGATGTCAAATCCCATAAGCAGATGGCCCATGGCTGCGCCCACCATGCCGAAGGGAATGGCGAGCATGACCATAAAGGGCTGGGTAAAGGAGCGAAACGGCACGGCCAGCAGAGCGTAAATGCAAAACAGGGCAATGATAAAACCCTTCTGTACATCCGCCAGGGTTTCGGCCTGTTCCTGGCCTTCGCCCTCGATGGTGTAGCGCAGGCCCGGATAACGGTTTTCAAGCCCGGGCAGAAACCGCTGTACCAGGTCAGTGCGAACCTCGTTGGCGTTGGTGATTTTTTCGTTGACATCCGCCATGACCTTGACCACCCGCCTGCGCTGGGCCCGTTCAATGCTGGCATAGCCCTGGTCCATGGTGACGGCCGCCACCTGGGAAAAAGGCACCTCGTGGCCGGCAGGGGTCCGGATGCGCATCTGCTCCACATTGTCCAGGGACACCCGCTGGGCCTCGGAATAGCGCACCAGGACCTTGACCTCGTTTCTGTCTCTTTGAAAGCGCAGGGCCTCTGCCCCGTAGAAGGCATGACGGACCTGCCTTGCCAGATCCCTGAGCCTTAAGCCCAGATTGGCGGCCTCGGGCTTTAAGGCCAGCTGCATTTCCATCTTGCCGGGCAGAAAACTGTCAGTGATGTCAAAAACCCCGGAAAACCCCTCCAATTCCCGTTTGAGTTCATCTGCAGCCTCCAGCAGCAGGTCGTGGTCTTCCAGGGACAAATGGACTTCCACGGGGTTGCCCGCACTGTGAATCTCGCTTTTGAAAACCAGGGATTCGGCATCCGGGATCCGGCCGACCCGGTCGCGCCACTGATTGTTTAACACAAGGGCGCTGATATCCCTTTTTTCACCTTCCAGGATCTGAACAAACACATGGGCCAGGTGTCCGCCGGAATCGCCCACAGCCCCCCTGTCGCCAAACTGGGCACCAATAATTGATGCGGTATGATCCAGCAATGGCGGGGCATCGGCCGGCCTGTCCACGTCATGTTCGGCCAGCAGATCCTCTGCGGTTTTCTCCACCCGGCGCACCACTTCAACGGTTCTTTCCATTGGCGTGCCTACGGGCATGGTGATCATGCACTGCAGCACGTCACCTTCCACCTTGGGAAAAAACACGAACTTGATCGTGCCCGCAGACCACAGGCCGAATGTGAGCAGCAAAACCGCAAGGCTTGCGGCAATGGTGGCATAACGCCAACGGATGCAGGCTTCAACCATCCTGTGATAGGGCCCTGCTACAATCCAGTTGAGCACCCGGGTCATGCGCTTGGGCTTTTGCCGCCGGCCAGAGGCCCGGCTCCTGGCCAGGTGGCAGGGCAGAATCAACAACGATTCCACCAGAGAGCCCAGCAACACCAGGATCACCACAATGGGAATGTTTCGCATGAAATTGCCCATGGTCCCCCCGGCAGTGAGCAGCGGGGCAAAGGCCACCATGGTGGTGAGCACGGAAAAAATCACGGGCCGGCCCACTTCCAGGGTGCCTTCCACGGACGCCGCCAGCCGGCCCATTCCCGCTTCCTGCCTTCGAAACACGTTTTCACCCACGATAATGGCGTCATCCACCACGATGCCCAGTACCATGATAAAGGCAAACAGGGAAATCATGTTAATGGAGACATCATTATAAGGCAGAAAAATCAGGCCAAAGGCAAAACTGATCGGAATGCCCAATGTTACCCAGAAAGCCAGGCGCACGTTTAAAAACAGGGCCAGAAGCAGGCTGACCAGGATCAGGCCGAAAAACATGTTTTTGCCCAGCAGCTGGATTCTGCTTTTTAAGATCGTGGACATGTCCTGATAATAATCAATGTCTGCGCCATGGGGCAGGCCGGGCCGGATCTGGGCCACATAATCCCTGACCTTTTGGGCCACATCCAGGGCGCTCTGGTCGGCCACCCGGTAGACATTGATAATGGCCGCGGGCTTTCCCTGAAACCGGGAGGCCATATCCACATCCGCAAACCCCTCCTTGATTTCCGCGATCTGCCCAAGGGTGATCCGTGTGCCGTCTGCACGGGTAATCACCGGAATATCACGGTATTCACCGGCATAATAGCGCCTTCCCCTGGCCCGGATCAGCACCTCGCCTTCTTCGGCCTTAACACTGCCCGCTGGCAGATCCAGGCTGCCCTGCGCCACGGTGTCAGCCACGGATCCCAGGGTCAGGCCGTATTTGCGAAGGGTCTGCTCGGAGATCTCCACGTGGATTTCATTGTCCCGAACGGCTGCCACGTCCGCCTGGGTCAGGCCCGGCAGATTGGTCAGATCGTCTTTTACGGTCTGTGCCAGCTCCTTTAGGGTCAGTTCGGGGATATCGCCGTAAACCGCTACGCTGATCACCTGGATCCGGCGGGTGAGCTCCCGCACCTCCGGCTCCTCGGCTTCATCTGGAAGCGTGGTGATCCGGTCGACCTCGGATTTGACGTCATCGAGCAGCTTTTTGATATCCCAGCCGGTCATGACCTCTATGGTGACCCGCCCCATGCCCTCCCGGGCCACGGAATCGATGCGTTTGATACCCTCGATGCCGGCCACGTTTTCCTCAATGCGCCGGACCACGCCTTCCTCCACTTCAGCCGGCGAGGCCCCGGGATAAGCCACGGTAACGCTGACCCGGTCGAGTTCCGTTTCCGGAAAAATCTCAAGCTTGATGTCCATGGCAATGACAGCGCCGGCCACCAGGATAAAAAGCATCAGCAGGTTGGCGGCCACATGGTTGCCGGCAAACCAGGCAATGGCGTTTCTCATGGAGTGTCCTTTCGGCCGGTTTCCACGTTTTGCACTTTCATCCCGTCGGTGACGGCCTTTAACACGGACACGGCCACATGCTCGCCGGAATTGAGCCCGGAGCGCACCACAGCGCCCCGGGAATCAAGGTATGCCAAATCAATTTTGCGGATATAAAGCCGGTTTTCTTTTGGATCCACCGCCCAGACAGTATCCTGATCACGGAGGGCCGCCCGTGGAATAATTGCCGCATCCCTGATGTTGCGGCCGGATATGGCCACCTCGGCAAACTGCCCCGGGGCCAGGGGGGGGTTTGTGGCAAAGGGGTCGTCCACGCGAATGACCACGCTGACCATTCGGGTGTTTTCATCGATTTTCCCCTGAGCCCGGACAACGCGGCCGTTTCTCTTGATTTTTACCCCGGCGGTACCGGCAGTGACCGCAGCCGGGGAGCCTTGTTTGTGCTCAGTGGTAAAGCCGGGCACGTCAAACCACTGAAGCGCACTGCTTTCCATGGGAACTACGATTTCCACGGCTGCGGTGGCATACACCGTGGCCAGGGCCTGGCCCGGGGCAATATACTGGCCCTCATCCACCTGTTCACTGCTGACACGGCAGTCAAACGGAGCATAAATCCGGGTGCGCGCAAGATCCAGACGGGCTTTTTCAAGGCCGGCGCGCTGGGCTTCGAGCTGGGCCCGGGCGGCTTCCAGCTGAGGTTTTTTGGCCACCAGGGGCGGGGGTGGGGTATCGGGATGCAGGTTTTGCCATTCACTGACCGCTGCTGCGCTGTCTTCAACCGCACTCTGGTAATTGCTCCTGGCCTCCTGCAGCCCGGCCCTGGCCTGGGTGACAGCAATCTCGTAATCCGCATCTTCAATTCGCAGCATGAGCTCGCCTTTTTCAAAGCTTCCGCCGTTGACCAGATCCGGGGAAACCTCCACTACACGGCCGCTGACCTGGGGCACGAGCTGCACTTCTGCCAGGGGACGAACCGTGCCTTCGCCGGAGAGCGTCATGTCCAGCTCCCCGATGGAAACCGGTACCGTGCGCACAATGGGCAGGGGGGGTTGCACCTCCTGTCTTCCCGGAGCCTGACGGACGGACTTGAGCAGCAGGTATCCGGCCGCACCCCCTGCAATAATGGCCAGCGCCAGCACTCCATGAACAATGATTCGGATTTTCTGCGTCATGAATTTTTCCTGTGAAATTTGATAGCCTCGTAAAAAGCTTTTTACTGCGTCCGCTGTTTGTAAGGAAGAAAGCCCTGCGGTCGGCGTCGGCTTTTTCGCTCCTGACCGTTTTTGCGGATTGATCAAATGCCTTTGCCTAAAATTTACAAACCCGCCCTGCCTTCCTCAAACAATTTGAAATCTTTTTGCAAAAACGCTCAATGTCGCTTCAAAAGCCGACCCCGCCCTTGGACTTCCTTGGAAGTTTTTAGATGGCGCCGTAAAAAGTTCAAGATCAAGGCTTGCGCAATTTCGAAGAATGCAGCGTACTTATCCGTACGTGAAATTCTGAGAAATTGCGTATAACGCAGATATTGGACTTTTTACGGCGCCATCAAATTTATTGCATCTGGTCCCATCCGCCGCCCAGGGCCCGGTGCAGTTCCACCCGGTTGCGAAAAATGGCGTATCTGGCCTCCACCAGGTCAAGTTTGGCCTGAAAGCTTGCCTGCCGGGCATCAAGCACGTTGAGATAGGAAACAAGGCCCCGTTGGTATCGATTTTCGGCCGAATCCAGGGTGGCCTGGGCTTCGGAAACAAGGCTTTGCAGCCGGCTGTGCTGCTCGATTAGCTGCTGACGGGATAAAAGCGCATCTTCCACCTCAGCCAAAGCATCAAGCACGGTTTTGGCCCAGGCCGCCTCCTGCTGCCGGTACCGGGCCATGGCCTCCTGCTCTGCCGCGGCCCGCCGGCCGGCATCAAACAAGGGCTGAAAGGCCCCGGCAGCAATCTGCCAAAGCTGGCTGGCCGGATCCAGCAGGGTGTCGAATTGATCACTGGTATAACCGAAACTGCCGGTAAGCGTTATCTGCGGCAGCCGTGCCGCCCTGGCCGCCCCGATGCGTGCGCAGGCCGCCTCAAGGACGGCTTCCGCCTCCCGGATATCCGGCCGCTGCTCCAGCAATTGGGCGGGCAGGCCGGCTGGCACCGCGGGCAGGGATGGAAATTTCCCGGCAGGGCCTGCTTTCAGGATTTTTGGATCCGGATACCGCCCCTGCAAAACCGCCAGGGCGTGTGCAGCCTGCCCCCTGGCCCGAACCAGGGCCGGAACCTGCGACCGGGCCCGGGCAAGGGAACGCCTGATCTGGTGCACATCGAGAACCGAAACCAAACCCCTTTCATAGCGCCTTTCCACCAGGTCCCGGTTTTGCTCGTAGGCCGTCACCAGATTCCGGGTCAGTTCGATCTGTTCCTGGAGGGATCGGATCTGCAAATATAGGTTCACGGTTTCCGCCACCAGCGACTGCACCACTGTGCGGCGGTTTTGCCCGGCAGCCAGCAAATCGGCCCGGGCCGCTTCGGATGCACGGGCCAGCCGCCCCCACAGATCCAGCTCATAACTGGCAGGCATGGAAAGAGAATAGGTATCGGTCTCCACAGACACCCGCTGCCCGGAAAAAGGTTCCACGACATTTTGCTGCTGGCGGGAACGGCTGGCATTGAAATCCAGGGACGGATAGCGGTCCGCCCCAATCCGGGTCACGGCCGCCCGGGCCTCCATGACCCTGGCCGCAGCCCGGACAATGTCAGGATTGTGAAACACCACCTGCATGACCGCCTGGTTCAGATATGGATCATCAAAGGCCTCCCACCACCGGTGCAGATCTGCAGGTACCGCAGTTTGTTCCCCGGTATCGGACAAAAACCGCTCCGGCATGTCCACGCCCGGATCAGGCCGGGTATAATCCGGTCCCACGCGCATGCAGCCAGGACCGCAAAGGCCGAAGACCAGCGCACTTGCCAGCAGGCATAACAAAACCCGGTTCATTTACTTCTCCTGGTTTAAGGCCTGTATGCCGTTTAAACAAAAGGCCGTGATATGGGCCACCAGGTCTGATTTAAAGTCCTGGTCGTATTTCCGGTGCAAAATTTCGGTTACCGCGGGCCGGGCCAGGAAAAAATACAGCACCACGCCCAGCATGCTCAGGATATAAATTTCCAGCTGCTCATCATCTACTTCCCGGCGCAGGCAGGCCCGTATCAGTTTTTTGACTTCCCGGATATAGGGCCGCATCACGTTTTCCACGATCATGCCCAGGGCCTGGCCGGGATCAGAAAGTTCCCGCTGCATGAGCTGGATGTGGTTGCGGCGCTCTTCGTCCGTCCAGGGCCCTTCCAGGAAGGCCCGGGCCATGGCCGCAATCACATCACTTAACCCGGGGTCCTGCAAACCGGCCAGTGCCGCGGCAAAGCCCTGCTGCAACCGCATGGCCCGACTGGCCCACCGCTCCTGAAAAACGGCCATGTAAAGGCCCTGCTTGCTGCCGAAATGATAATTCACCCCGGCCACGTTGCATTCTGCAGCAGCGGTGATCTCCCGGACGCTGATGCCTGCATAGCCTTTTTCAGCAAACAGCCGCTCTGCCTGATCCAGCAGGCGTTTGCGGGTATTGTCTTCGGTACCCGTCATGGGCTTCTCCTGTTGTTCCGCCGGCTGAGTGCCGGGGAAAAAAGATTTAAACAGCTGTATAAAACAATCGTTTGAATGTCAAATAAAAAACAGCAAGGCAGTCCTGCCGTTGATCCGCGAATTCCGGACCACCTGCGGCTGACCGGAAACAGCTGTGAAACGGAAACTTTGTTTACATCTGAGAAAATCCGTATTAATTTATCGACTTTGGCAACAAATCAAAAATCCGGCCGGCCTGGCAGGCCCAAAGCCAGGGAAAGGAAATGACAAATGAAATTTCTGATCATCGGCGGCGATGCGGCGGGAATGAGTGCGGCCAGCCGCGCCAAAAGAAACCAGCCGGAGATGAACGTCACCGTACTCGAAGAAACCATGGATGTTTCTTACAGCGCCTGCGGCATGCCCTATAACATTGCCGACCCGGACCGGGACATCAATGACCTGGTCGTTCGTCAGGCCCAAGTGTTCCGGGAAAAACAGGGCATTGATCTCAAAACCGGCTGCCGGGCCGAAGCCATTGACCCGGATGTCAAAACCGTTCAGGCCGAAGACCATACCGGCCAAAAGCAGGAATTTTCCTATGACTCCCTGCTCATTGCCACGGGCGCCTCACCGGTCATGCCCGATATGCCGGGTATTGATCAAAAAGGCGTGCTGCCTTTAAAACGGCTGTCAGACGGCCGCAGCATCAAAGATTACCTGGCCGGCAACAGGACGGAATCGGCCATACTCGTGGGCATGGGCTATATCGGTCTGGAAATGGCAGAGGCCCTGAGCCTGCGGGGAATTCATGTAACCGGCGTGACCCGCGGCTTTATGCGAAACTATGACAGCAGTATTGCACAAGTGGTTCAACAGACCCTGTCACAGCACCATGTGGATCTGTACCGGGACCAAAAAGTGGAAAGAATCGAAAAACGGGGATCTTCACTTGCAGTGGTATGCAATGACCAGGAACTGGGAGCGAACATGGTGCTCATGGGCTTAGGTGTTGCCCCCAACAGCCGGATTGCCGCGGATGCGGGCATCGCTTTGGGACCAAAGCAGGCGATTTCGGTCAGCCGGCAAATGCAGACATCCAATCCTTTCATTTATTCCGCAGGTGACTGCGCGGATGCCTATCATGTGGTCACCGGCCAAAAAACCTGGGTGCCCCTGGCCCTGCTGGCCAACCGGGGGGGCTGGGCTGCGGCTGACAATATCTGCGGAAAGCCGGTGGAAGTGCAGGGGATTGCCGGATCCGCAGTGTTCAAAACCTTTGAGCTGGAAGTGGCCCGAACCGGGCTCAGCGCCAGCGAGGCCGAGGCGGCCGGATTTGAGCCGGCATCTGTGACCATTGACGCCCGGTCCAGGGCCCATGCCCACCCCGGCGCAGAATCCATCCGCGTGCACATGGTGGGGGACAAAAAATCCGGCCGGCTGCTGGGCACCCAAATGGTGGGCAAAGAAGGCGTTGCCCACCGTATCAAGGCACCGGCCGTGGCCCTGCATGCGCAGATGGGTGTTGAAGATTTCGGCCAGACGGATCTGCCTTATGCACCGCCTTTCAGCCCGGTGTGGGATCCGCTGCTGACCGCAGCCAACCAGTTGATGAAAAAACTTTAAAGCCGCAGGAAACCTGAACCAAGCCATGAATTCGTCCAGCCGCAGCGACTTTTCCTGTCCTCATGACCACTGTTTTTTTTCAGACAACCAGCAGGCCAACGAACGCAGGACCTGGATTGTCATCGGCCTGACCATCGTGACCATGGTGGCCGAGATTGTCTCGGGCATGGTGTTCGGTTCCATGGCGCTTCTGGCTGACGGCTGGCACATGGCCAGCCATGCTTCTGCCATGGGGCTGACGGCAGCCGCCTATTTTTTTGCCAGAAAATACCGCGATGACCGGCGTTTTACCTTTGGCACGGGCAAGATCAACGACCTGGCCGGATTTTCCAGCGCGCTTGTGCTGGCCTTAATTGCCCTGCTCATGGCCTACGAATCGGTTCACCGACTCCTGGATCCGGTGGCCATCCGGTTTAATGAAGCCATTGTGGTGGCGGTTCTCGGGCTTGTGGTGAACCTGGTCAGCGCATTTATTCTAAATGAAAACCACCATCACCGGCATGGCCATGATCACGGGGCCGAATGCAGTCATCAGCACCATGATCACAACCTGCGGGCGGCATACCTGCACGTGCTGGCCGATGCCCTGACCTCTGTTCTGGCCATCGTGGCCCTGACAATCGGCAAAATATGGGGCTGGGCGTTTCTGGACCCGGTTATGGGCATTGTGGGCGCCCTGGTCATCACCCGCTGGTCCATTGGCCTGCTTGGCCAGACCGGCCGGGTACTGCTGGATTACAACAATGACACCGGCCTGGCCGGACAGATCCGGGATCGCCTGGAAAGCGGGGCCGATACACAGGTCGAGGACCTGCATATCTGGCGCATCGGCCCGGGACATCACAGCGCCATCGTTGCCCTGCGCACCAGCAGCCTTCAAAATCCTGAAGATTTCAAGCAGCAGCTTTGCAGCATCTCCTCTTTGTCCCATGTCACCGTGGAAATCAACCCGAAAGCAAATCAACCCTCCGGCACAGAAGGAAAACACAGTCTATGACCATTGCCCCGGAAACCATGATCGCATTTTTCTCGGCATCCGTAGTCCTGGCCCTGGCCCCGGGGCCGGACAACATCTTCGTGCTCACCCAGTCCGCCCTTCACGGCAGATGGTCGGGCATATTTGTCACTCTGGGGCTCTGCACTGGCCTGGTGGGTCATACAACGGCTGTGGCCCTTGGCGTGGCCGTAATTTTCAAGGCCTCGGCACTGGCCTTTACCGTTCTGAAAATCGCCGGCGGGGCTTACCTGCTCTACCTGGCCTGGATGAGCTTTGCCGCCGGGGCCGCAAAGCCGGAAAAAAACAGCCAGCCCCGGCTCAAGGGCAGACATCTCTACGGCAGGGGCATTATCATGAACTTGACCAATCCCAAGGTTTCCATATTTTTCCTGGCGTTTCTGCCCCAGTTCGCTGATCCGGCGCAAGGACCGGTGAGTTTGCAGATCCTGGTGCTGGGGCTTATCTTTATTGCCGCCACCATACTGATTTTCGGCATGATCGCCCTGCTGGCCGGCGCCATCGGGGACTGGTTTGCCAGATCACCAAAGGCGCAGATATGGCTAAACCGGGTGGCGGGCACGGTGTTTGCCGCCCTTGCCGTAAAGCTGATCACCACCCACCGGTAAGCATTTACGCAAGCCGGCACATGACCATCAGGAGAATACAAAATGGATAAATATGAATGCCCGTGCGGGTATGTCTATGACCCGGCAGAGGGAGATGCTGAAAACGGTGTTCCGGCCGGTACAGCCTTTGAGGACCTGCCGGATCAATGGGTATGTCCCAAGTGCGGGGCGGAAAAAGAGTTTTTCGAAAAACTTGATTGACCCCGCGGCGCGGTCAGGCGCTTCTGCACAGGCGCTGGCGCCGTTTGTGCGCAGCAAGAACATCCTTTCGGATCCGTATTGATTTGGGTGTGATTTCAACGAGTTCATCAGCGCGGATAAAATCGATGGCCCGCTCCACGGTCATTGGCTTGACCGGGGCGAGCACCAGCGCATCATCCTTTCCCGAAGCGCGCATGTTGGTGAGCTTTTTTTCCTTGCACGGATTGACGTTGACATCCATTTCCCGGCTGTGCTCACCGATTACCATGCCTTCATAGAACGCATCGCCGGGGCGGATAAACAGCTCGCCCCTGGGCTCCAGGTGAAACAGGGCATAAGCGACCGCAGTGCCCGGCCTGTCGGCCACAAGAGAGCCGCTCAAACGCGTGGGGAAATCGCCCCTGAAGGGTTCCCATCCGGCAAAATTGGCATTCATGATCCCTGTGCCCCGGGTGTCTGTGAGAAAGGTGTCCCTGTATCCGATCAGCGCCCTTGCCGGCACTGAAAACGCCATACGCACCTGGCCGGATCCGGTATGTTCCAGATCCACCATTTTGCCCTTGCGCGCAGAGAGTTTTTCCGTGACCACGCCCAGGTAGGCTTCATCGCAGTCCACGTAAAGATGCTCAACAGGTTCGAGCTTCTGCCCCTTTTCATATTTGGTGATAACCTCGGGCCGGCCCACGCAGAACTCAAAGCCCTCGCGCCGCATGGTTTCAATCAAAATGGCCAGCTGAAACTCCCCGCGGCCCATGACCACGAACCGGTCCCGCTCTCCGGTGTCTTTGAGATCAATGGCCACGTTTAAAAGCGTTTCCTTTACAAGCCGCTGGCGGATTTTGGCAGACTGCACATATTTGCCCTCCCGGCCGGAAAAAGGCGAGTCGCTGGGCATAAACACCATGGAAATGGTGGGTTCGTCCACGTGCACCCGGGGCAGGGCCGCGGGCTGATCGCCTGCACAGAGGGTATCTCCGATGGCCACGTCCTCGATGCCCGACAAAATCACAATATCGCCGGCCCGCGCCGAATCCACCGGGCACAGGGCAGCGCCTTTATACACCTGCAGCCGGGAGACCTTCAGGGGCACCTGCGTGGCGGAATTTTTGACACATACCAGATGATCGCCGGCCTTTACCTCCCCGTTTGTCACCCGGCCCACGGCCAGCCGGCCCAGGTAGTCGCTGTAGCCCAGGTCCGCCACAAGCATCTGGAAGGGTTTTTCCCGGTCGCAGGCAGGGGGCGGCACATTGCTGACAATGGTATCAAACAGGACATGCAGGTTATCGGCATCTTCCTCCAGGCGCTGTTTGACAATCCCGTCTCTTCCCACGGCGTAAAAATAAGGAAAATCAAGCTGCCGGTCATCAGCGCCCAGGTCAATGAAAAGATCATAAATTTCATTTAGCACCGCATCGGGCCGGGCATCCTTGCGATCAATCTTGTTGATCAGGACAATGACGGAAAGGCCGGCCTCAAGGGTTTTTCTCAAAACAAACCGGGTCTGGGGCAGGGGTCCTTCTGAGGCGTCCACAAGCAGAAGCGCGGCATCGGCCATAATCAGGGCCCGTTCCACCTCCCCGCCAAAATCCGCATGCCCCGGGGTATCGATCATGTTGATGCGCACGCCCTGCCACATCACCGAACAGTTCTTGGCGGCAATGGTAATGCCCCGCTCCCGCTCCAGGTCCATGTTGTCCATGATGCGCTCGTCGGTCTCCTGGCCGTCGCGAAACAATCCGCTCTGCCGGAACATGGCATCCACAAGGGTTGTCTTGCCATGATCCACGTGTGCGATAATGGCAATGTTTCTGATTTGATTTTCAGTGAGGGTCTCTGACAATTGGCGCCTTTCTTCGGATTTTATTCAAAATTGACCACCCGGCACTTATGCGCCGGACAAAGGGGCAATATAGACATCTTTTGGACAAACACAAGGATTTTCTCTGTGACCCAAAAAACCGGTGCTCAAAAACTCGACAGAAACCGAAAAAGCTTCTAGGTAACTTCAAAAAAGTGGCTGTTAGTGCTTGGTTCTATAATTTTCGCATGATACCGGCCCGGTGGCGGTTTGCTCCCTGCTGACCGCTTGCGCGCTCAATGCGACTCGCAAACCACCCCCGGGCCGCTATCATGGCCGACAGTGTGCAAAGTTTCACACCAAGGAATCCGGAGCAACACATCTAAGTCTTCGAAGTAACTTCAGGAAAAGTTACTGCATAGCCCGGTCCCGGGCGGCGGCCCGAGTGAAACGCTTCCAAGGAAGCCCAAGGGCGGGGTCGGTTTTTGAAGCGACATTGAGCGTTTACGGAAAAATTCAGCCAATACCGAAGCTAAAAAATTTCAAACTGTTTGAGGCCGACAGGCCGAGTTTTTGAAATTTTAAGCGAAGGTATTGGCTGAATCCGTAAACGGTCAGGAGCGAAACAACCGACCCCCGCCCTTGGGCTTCCTTCCTGAAAATATCGCACAGTGTAAGAAGGTTTTTCAAAGCCATTCAAAGCTGCTGTCAATTTTCTTGTTTGCCGGAGCAGGGGCTGATAAGATATATAGGTTTACAAATTTTCAAATAATTTTGTAGTGTGCGGCAAACTGCCAGGGAAATGGGGTTATGGAATTTTACAAATATCACGGTTTGGGAAACGACTATATTGTTATAGAACCCGGACAGGCCGAAGACGGCCTTGAGCCCGGAGCCATCCGCCGTATCTGCCACCGTCAGTGCGGGCTCGGGGCTGACGGGATTCTGCTGGGCCCGTTTTTTGAGGAAAACGGGGTCTTCGGGGTCCGCATTTTCAACCCCGACGGCAGCGAGGCGGAAAAAAGCGGAAACGGACTGCGCATTTTCGCCGGATATCTTTATGACCGGGGGCGGGTGTCGGACAAACCTTTTGCCATTAACACCATTGGGGGGCGGGTCACAGCACAGGTCAGTGACGCCGGACACATGATTTCAGTGGAAATGGGACAGCTGAGCTTTACCAGCACCCAGATTCCGGTGACCGGCGAGCGTCGGGAAGTCATCAATGAATCCATGGTCATCGGCGGCCAAAGGCTCGGCTTTTGCGCCGCCACCATTGGAAACCCCCACTGCGTGATTGTCAGCGACGAAATCTCCATGGATCAAACCCGCCGGCTGGGACCGGTGATCGAAACCCACGAAATGTTTCCCAACCGCACAAATGTCCAATTTGCCAAAATCCTGGACCGCGCCAATCTGGCCATTGAAATCTGGGAGCGGGGCGCGGGCTACACCCTGGCATCCGGCTCCAGCGCTTCGGCGGCCGCGGCAGTGGCCCGCCGGCTGGGATTGTGTGATGCCGAGATCAGCGTTCACATGCCCGGGGGTCAATTGCAAATCCGCATGGACGATCATTATCATATCCATATGAGCGGTCCTGTGGTCCGGGTCGCCCGGGGAGAGATCCACCGGGAAGTCCTGGATCAGCCGGGCATTGCCGATCTTTTTTAATCCGTTGTCATCTTTGCCGGACCCGATACCATGACCAAGGAATTTTTTACAGCCACGCCGGTTAAACAGGTTTTTGACCGCATTGTTGAATTCGTCCCGGTGGGCACGGAAAAAGTGCCAACAGCCGAGACCTGCGGCCGGATCCTGGCCACAGATGTTGTTGCACAAACCCATCTGCCCGGCTTTGCCAGGTCCACAATGGACGGATATGCCGTTCGGGCTGCAGCCACCTTTGGCGCGTCTGAATCCAGCCCGGCATACCTGGAGATCACTGACACCGTCCAAATGGGCATGGCCGCGCAAGCCCCTGTGGGCAACGGACAGGCCGCGGGCATTGCCACAGGCGGCATGCTGCCCGAGGGCGCAGATGCAGTGGTCATGCTCGAACACGCGGCCAAACTCGATGAAACCGCCCTTGAGGTCTATAAAAGCGTGGCTCCGGGCGCCAATGTGGTGGCCGCAGACGAGGACGTGGCCGCCGGGCAGAAGATGCTTGCCGCCGGCAGTCGCATCCGCCCCCAGGAAATGGGCCTGATGGCCGCCCTGGGAATGGAAACCATCCGGGTTTTCAAAAAACCCGTAATCGGCATTATCTCCACGGGCGACGAACTCGTGGAAATCGGACAAACCCCGGTGCCCGGCCAAATCCGGGATGTCAACACTTACTCCCTTGCCGGTACTGTGGGCCAGGCCGGCGGCATTGCCCGGACATACGGCATTGTTGCCGACCGGTTTGACGCCCTGCGCAGCACCTGCACCCGGGCCCTTTCGGAAACGGATATGCTTTTGATATCCGGGGGCAGTTCTGTGGGAACCCGGGACCTGACCCTGGAGGTGATTGAATCGCTTCCTGATTCTCAAATCCTGTTCCATGGCATTCCCATCCGTCCGGGAAAACCCACAATCCTGGCAAAAATCGGCCAAAAGGCCCTTTGGGGGCTGCCCGGACAGATTGCTTCGGCCATGGTGGTCTTTGACCGGATCGTGGCCCGGTTTGTTGGACATATCAGCGGCAATGCATTATCTTATCGACAACACGACCGGATCACGGCCGAGCTCACGCGCAACCTGTCATCCGTGCAGGGCCGCACCGATTACGTAAGGGCCCGGATTG